>JBKCDO010000067.1:0-4356 GCA_046304755.1 Flavobacteriales bacterium | reverse complement strand
TGAACTTGGAGCCGTAATCGCCCGGGCCAAGGCCGTCACCATGACCAATCATGAATTTTCGGCCGTCCCATTCGCGCACCACCGGTGACTTGTGGAGCGTTACGCCGCATTCAGCGGGCAAATAATCAAAGATCCACATGTCGTGGTTGCCGGTAAAAACGTGCACCGGGATGCCGCGGTCGGTGAGCTCAGACAACTTGCCCAACAATCGCGTAAATCCGCGTGGCACGGCGCGTTTATATTCAAACCAAAAATCGAAGATGTCGCCAACGAGGAAAATCTCACTCGCATCCTTACTCACGTCATCGAGCCACGCTACAATGCGCTTTTCGCGTTCCAGACTCACCGCTGCATTGGGTGACCCCAGGTGAAAGTCGGAAGCGAAGTAGATTTTGTGTTGGCTGTTGGACATCGTGATGAATGCCTATGGATTAATGTTCTTAGCCGCAATGCGGAATGGATTCATGGCCGCTATGTTGAACTCAAACAAAATCGTTTGACCAAAAGTAAGCCCTCCCCATTTAACCTCATCGCGAATGGATCGACTGTATACAACAGGCACATAAACCTTCAACACATTGGGAATGATGCTCGCCGAGACACCGCCATTGTATAGCCAGCGACGGTTGATGTTGGTCGCTAAGATGGTCATATCGATTTCGTTACCATCACCCAATACATAGCGGTCGTTCTTCAACGCAGCTACACCGCCGTAGAGTGCCAGCGGTAGTTTTACGGGAAGATCTATCTCGATAGTGAGTGAGAAAAGTGAGCGATTGGCCGATTGAGACGTTGGTGCAGCCAAGCCACCTTGTGTGCGCATGAATTGCTGCGACAATAGCCCGGTCATTTGATCACGTCCTAAGAATAATCCCTCGTATAAATAGTCTCCGCGCAGGGAATTATATGGACTGTCGCTGTTGTAGCGGGTACCGCCGAACTGGCCTGCAGCATTCAGGTAAAAACCATCCGATGTGCCGGCATACAACCGCGATTTGATTTTCTTTTTGCCCTTTCCGTAATATACCCAATCATGCTCCAGTGAGTGCTGCTGAACGAAACGATTGCCGGTGAAGTCACCGTATTCAACCATCGAATTGAATCGAAATACGCTGCGCGGAAACTGCTTGCGAATGGAAACCTGTCCGCGCCATTGTGCAGCACGAACACCTTTGCCTTCAATTTGATCCACTACCGTGTAATCCGAGAAAATGGGCTTCTCCGTGTCTTTCACCATTTCTCCAATCGAGAAGTAGGTCAAACGCGCCTCACCACTCCAATCCTTTCGCACGCGATTGGCAAACAACTTGGCGCGCAAGTAGGGAGCAATCACATCGTAGCTGCGCGTATATCTTTCCGGATTGTAGGGGAATGAACTATGGACAAAGCGCTTGAGTTGAACACCGGCTCCCATGCGACCATTGTCGTATTCTATGTTTCCAAAACCATTCAATGTTCCATTCACAAAACTGTACATAGGAGAAACCTGCCATTGAAAATGTTTGCGAGGCAAGGTCTGATTATGCAAGCAAACGCCAAGCATCCATTTATTATATTCATTCCATCCCACCAACGGAATCCAGAAGAGCTGTGAATAGTCGGGGTGATCCACACTGCTGAGGAATTTGAAGCGCATGGGCTCTACCGTTTTGAAAACACCTTCAGTACGAAGTGTATTGTTATTACGATTATACTCCGGCAAACCATCGGCACTGTTGATTTTTAAGACATCCCCTTTGTCGGCTTGAAGGGTAATGCGGGTCGACTTCCCCGGTTTAATGCCATCAAACCAGGCACTGTTGACGGTTTTGCCATTGCGCTGCACAGCGATGCCAAACGGAGACGCTAGTTCTCCTGTGTTGCGCACTTTGATTTCCATCTCATTGCCCTTCACATGCGCACCGCGTAAACTGTAGTCCACACGCTTGGTGGTTTGAACCAAATCATCAAAGAACCAGGAAAGATTTTTACCCGAAACACGCTCGAATACCTCGCGGATATCCTTCGGCTGCGGGTGCTTGAATTTCCACGCTTCGAAATAAGCAGCCATGCAGGCGTTCATGCCTTCTTCACCCAAATAGAGCATGAGGTAATTGAACGCCAATGCTGTCTTCTTATATACGATACCACCATAGTTCAAATTCGTGTAGTCATCACTGCCGGCATCAATCGGTTGATCCGCGGCAAAACGAGCAGCAATCAAGTAGGGGAGTTCCTCGGTGAGATAGTTATAAGAAATGTCCTCTAGTCCTAATGCCTTTTGCAAGTTCAACCCTTGAATTTGGATACCTATTTCAGCGTCGCCGCTGTCTTTGCGTGTGGCCAAAATGGTGCGTGTTTCAAAAAAGGAATTGATACCCTCGTCCATCCACGCGTGATCACGCTCGTTGCTTCCCAAAATGCCGTAAAACCAGTTGTGTCCAACCTCATGGATGATCACTGTGCGCAACTGCGAAGCATCTCCGGAGTTGCCGATGACCGTCACGTTTGGATATTCCATTCCACCGCCGGCACTGATAGTGCCATCCACCGCTGTGCATACATCGTAAGGATAATCGCCAGACCATAATGAGTAATAGTAAAGTCCATCGCGAATCGACTTGAGTCCTTCTTCCTCCCACATCGCGCGGTTTTTAGGAGTAAACATGGCCCAGGTCGTCACCTTGCGCTTGCTGTGAGGAAGCTCCATTTCGCCTTTGCGCACTATCCAGCGCTTGTCGGCAAACCAACCAAAGTCGTGTACGTTTTTCTGTTTGTAATGCAGCGTTTTCATTGAGGCTGAAGAGGCAGGGAAGTCCATAGAAGTCGGGCCTTCTTCTGTCGCCAGACGATTCAGACGCTCCACTTCTGAGGCCGTCTGCAAATCACCCGTTGCTCCGACCGTGTAGTTTTCGGGTAGCGTGATCTTCACATCGAAACTGCCGAATTCACTGTAGAATTCACCCTGTGTTAAATACGACATCGGGTGCCAGCCGGCTTGATCAAAAACAGCAGGTTTAGGATACCACTGGGTGATTTGATAGCTCTCCTCAATGTGCCCCAAACGCGAAATGGAACCGCTTGGAAGTTTCACAAAGAAGGGCGTATTTACGATTACCGATCCGCCAGGCTGCAGTGGTTTATCCAAGAATAGCACGGCGATGTCTTCCTGTCCCTCGAAATACTCCCAGCGCGCCTTTGTGCCATCAACCGAGAAGTCGAGCTTGTCGATGTACCCTTTGGCGGTAGGCTTGGCCCACAGCATGAAGAAGTCACCCTGACGAAACTTCTGCTTCGACATCGCAGTCTTGGCGTTTTTGTATGCATTGGGCCAAAGGTGGATGAATAGCTTGTCGAGCGATTGCGTGCTATTGTTTTTATACTCGAAGGTTTCATTCCCCGAAAGCGAATGCTCTTTGTCGTTGAGGGTGACTTCGATGGTGTAGTTGACTTCTTGTTGGAAATAATTGCTGGATTGGGCAATCATCAGGCTTGAAATCAAGCCGCATACAAACGTGATAAGAATTCTCATAAGGGTAGAATAGTTGCCGCGAAAATAACGACGAATGCCTTTGCCAATATGCAGGTTTTCACGGTTGAAAGGGTTTTCGCGTGGCCCTAAAAAGCAACAGCGCCCCTTGCGAGACGCTGTTACCTATCAACTGTTACAAATACGGGCCGGCTAGCGGCCATAAATCGCTTTGAGCTTGTCCTCAAGCATAGCGCCACGCAAATTGTGGCCAAGTATTTTACCTTCTTTGTCTACTAATACCGTAAACGGAATGCTCTTTACTCCATAGGTCTGAGCAGCTTCACATTCCCACCATTTCAAATCGCTTACGTGATTGGGCCAAATCAAACCATCTTGTTTGATGGCCTCTAACCACGGTTCTTTTGCTTTATCGAGTGAAACACTGAGCACCTCAAAACCATCCTTGTTGTATTTTTTATAGGCAGCAACCACATTGGGATTTTCCCTTCGGCAGGGTCCGCACCAACTTGCCCAAAAGTCAATCAAGACTGTTTTGCCTTTCAAGTCAGAAAGCTTGCGCATCTTTCCATTAGGATCATTCAGCGCAATTTCAGGAGCATCCTTTCCAACCGCTATCGGTGAAGCCGCGTCGCCCGGCCCGGCTTGTTGACGCGAAGGGTTGCCCAGGCGATTCAGCTCCTGCTTCATTGCTTTGTAGAGCAGTGTATGGCCGAACGAATTGTTGAGATTTGAAAAAATGCGATTGAACGTTGCCATCTCGGTGCGTGGATCCAATCGCTGTATGGCAATCAGCGCTGCCGGAGATGATTCATGTGTTTCCAGCCATTCTTTGATGCACTTGACCATTTCGCGTCGGTTGTCGACTAGGTTTTGATTCAGCATCT
>JBKCDO010000066.1:0-2369 GCA_046304755.1 Flavobacteriales bacterium | reverse complement strand
TTGAACTGCAGCTTCATTCAATACTTTGGTAGTTTCCTGGAACGATGCTGCTGAAATCCATGAATCGGTTTGCAAAGAGGCGCGAGTGATACCCTGGAGCATTGGGCGCGCAGTAGCTGTAATGGCAACACGTGCTTCAATCTCTTGCTTATCCTTACGCTTCAATTGTGAGTTTTCATCACGCAGGCTGCGAACGCTGATAATCTGACCTTCCTGGTAACGCTCGCTTTCGCCAGCGCTGACCACAACCATCTTATCAAACAACAACTCGTTTTCTTCCAAGAACTCCGCCTTATCGACATTCGTTCCTTCCAGGAAGCGAGTGTCGCCGGCATCGGTGATTTCAACTTTGCGCATCATCTGACGTACGATTACTTCAAAGTGCTTGTCGTTGATTTTCACCCCTTGCAGACGGTATACTTCCTGAATTTCATTCACCAGGTATTCCTGAACTGCTGTTGGACCTTGGATATCGAGGATATCGCCCGGAGAAATCGCACCATCGGAGAGCTGCATACCTGCGCGCACGAAGTCACCATCCTGAACCAGGATGTGCTTGGAGAGCGGAATGAGGTATTTCTTCTCTTCACCGGTACGTGCTTTCACCGCGATTTCACGGTTACCACGCTTGATTTTTCCGTATTCCACGATACCGTCGATTTCTACCACTACAGCAGGGTTCGATGGATTACGAGCTTCAAACAATTCGGTCACACGTGGAAGACCACCGGTGATATCGCTTGTTTTACCCGACATACGTGGGATTTTCACGAGGATGGTACCCTTACCAACTTTCGCCTTATCGTCCACATTTAAGTGAGCTCCAACAGGAAGTGAATACACTTTCACCACTTCTTTGTTGCGCACGATTTCGATTGCCGGGTTCTTCTTTTTATCCTTGGTTTCAATAATTACTTTTTCAGAGAAGCCGGTTTGTTCGTCGAGTTCAGTTTTGAAGGTAATTCCTTCTTCAACTGCGTCGAATTGAATGCTACCGTCTTCTTCTGTGATGATCACGCTGTTGTATGGATCCCAATCGCAGATCAAATCTCCCTTCTTCACCGATGATCCCGGCTTGATGTGGAGAATAGCACCGTATGGAATATTGGCGTTGGTGAGTACCGAACCTGATTTTGGATCGATGATCTTCACTTCCGATGAACGTGATACGACAATTGTACGCATTTCACCGTTTTCGCCCATGTTTTCAACACTGCGCAATTCTTCAATCTCAACGGTACCGGCATATTTGGCGCGGATTTCCGCATCGATTGCACCACCGCCCGCGGCACCACCCGTGTGGAAGGTACGCAGGGTAAGCTGTGTACCCGGTTCACCGATTGACTGAGCAGCGATAACACCGACAGCCAAACCTTGCTGAACGAGCTTGGCTGTAGCCAAATCGCGACCGTAGCACTTCGCACATACGCCACGCTTGCTTTCGCAGGTGAGTACAGAACGAATTTCCACTTCTTCGATACCGGCAGCATCAATTGCTTCTGCCTTGAATTCATCAATGGTTTCACCAGCTTCTACGATGATTTCTCCAGTTTCCGGATTAACTACATCGTGAACGCTGGTACGACCCATGATACGGTCTTCCAATGTTTCAACCACTTCATCCGCTTTCTTCAACGCTGATGCAACAATACCGCGGAGGGTCATGCAATCCACTTCGTTAATGATAACGTCTTGTGCAACGTCAACCAGACGGCGGGTGAGGTAACCGGCATCGGCCGTCTTCAACGCCGTATCGGCAAGACCCTTACGCGCACCGTGGGTAGAGATGAAGTACTCCAAAATCGACAATCCTTCCTTGAAGTTTGCCAAGATTGGGTTTTCGATAATGTCCTGACCACCCATGGCTGCGTTTTTCTGAGGCTTAGCCATCAGACCACGCATACCGGCAAGCTGACGAATCTGTTCTTTCGAACCACGCGCTCCGGAGTCAAACATCATGTAAATACTATTGAATCCTTCCTGGTCGGTTTTGAGGCGATCCATGAGGATGTTGGTCAACTTCGAGTTGGTGTTGGTCCAGATATCGATGACCTGGTTATAACGCTCGTTGTTGGTGATCAGACCCATGTTGTAGCTATCGAATACTTCCTGCACTTTCGAGGTAGCATCGGCAACGAGTTTGTCTTTTTCAGCAGGGATAACAACGTCAGTCAATTTGAACGACAATCCACCCTTGAACGCCCAGTAGTAACCAAGGTCCTTCATGTCATCGAGGAACTTCGCCGTGCGGGCAATACCCACGTGCTTGAGAATGTCTCCGATGATATCACGCAGTGCCTTCTTAGTCAACAGTTGGTTGATGAAACCAACCTCACGAGGAACTACGCGGTTGAAGATTACGCGACCGG
>JBKCDO010000065.1:0-9463 GCA_046304755.1 Flavobacteriales bacterium | reverse complement strand
CCCAAGGGAAAGGCGAGGCACTGCTGATTGGTGACGAACAACAGCAGGTAGAATATCGTTTAGCTACCTGTTGCAATCCGATTCCCGGTGATGAGGTTTTTGGCTTTATCACAGTCAATGAGGGTATTAAGATTCACCGTTCTTCCTGTCCGAATGCGCAGGAGCTACTCAGTAAATACGCCTACCGTGTCATGAAAGCACGCTGGCGCAATGCGGAGTCCGTGCAGTTTGAGGTGGGCTTGAAATTTTCCGGAACGGATGATGTCGGTATCGTACAAAACATCACCAACATTATTTCTACGGATATGAACGTGAATATGCGCGCCATTTCGTTTGAAGCCAATCACGGGATCTTCCAGGGAAAGGTGGTTGTTTTGGTGCACGACACCAAGCACCTCAGCGCATTGATGGATAAGCTCAAAGCCGTTGATGGTGTGCTCACCGTGGATCGCATCGAGAGTGAGTTTGAGTAGGATGACGCAAGGACTCCATTTCACCATTTCACCATTTCACCACTTCACCACTTCACCAACCCTCAGTATTTTCGCACCCGCAATTCTCCCCATGACCCAGCGTATCCAAGAAAGCGTCAAAGATATTTTTACCCGATACCTCGAGGTTCACAAGCATCGCAAGACGCCTGAGCGGTTTGCCATTCTGCATGAGATTTACGAGGTGAAGGGGCACTTTGACGTGGAGGCGTTGTATTTGCGAATGAAGAACAAGAAGTACAGGGTTTCCCGGGCCACATTATACAACACGATTGATTTGCTCATTGATTGTAATCTGGTGCGCAAGCATCAGTTCGGTCAGACCACCGCGCATTATGAACGTGCGTATCAGAATCAGCAGCACGATCACATCATTCTCACTGATTCCAACGAGGTGCTGGAGTTCTGTGATCCCCGTATTCAGAGCATAAAATCTACGCTGGAAGAAATTTTCGGGATAGAGATTGAGCACCATTCGCTCAATTTCTACGGCCGCAGAAAGCCGCAATGATTTTAGCGCTACTTTCGCGTGTCTTTTTTTTTACCGTGAACAACAACAAAGTAGATATTCTGCTCGGATTGCAATGGGGCGACGATGGCAAAGGAAAATTGGTGGATGTATTAACACCACGATACGATATCATCGCACGCTTTCAAGGTGGTCCAAATGCCGGGCACACGCTCGAGTTTGAAGGCACAAAGCACGTATTACACACGATACCCTCCGGAATTTTTCACGCGCATGTCACCAATTTGGTAGGTAATGGCGTGGTGATCGATCCTGTGGTTTTTGCGAAGGAGCTGGATGCGCTCAAAGCCAAGCAAGTTCCCGTGCGTGATCGATTGCTGATTTCGCGCAAAGCGCATGTCATCATCCCAACGCATCGCTTGCTGGATCGTGCCAGCGAGGCCTCAAAGGGAGAAGCGAAGATTGGATCTACGCTGAAGGGAATTGGTCCAAGTTACATGGATAAAACGGGCCGTAATGGTTTGCGTATCGGTGATTTGTTGGACGCTGATTTCAAGGGTCGCTACGAAGCGCTCAAACAAAAGCACCTTCACCTCCTCAAGGGTTTTGAAGCGTTTTTCACGCTGGATGCTGATGAGTTGGCAGCAATGGAAACGGAGTTCATGGCCGGTGTAGAACACATCCGAGCGTTGACCATCGTAGATAGTGAGCACTATATCAATCAAGCGCTGAAGTCAGGGAAGAAAATTTTGGCGGAAGGCGCTCAAGGATCAATGTTGGATATTGATTTCGGCACCTACCCATTCGTGACGTCTTCCAATACGGTTGCTGCAGGAGCCTGCACGGGTCTGGGTATTGCGCCTAACAAAGTGGGTGAGGTCATCGGCATCTTTAAGGCGTATACAACGCGTGTTGGTGGCGGTCCTTTTCCAACGGAACTGAATGATGAAGTCGGCGAGAACATGCGTAAAGTGGGGAATGAATATGGTTCAACTACCGGTCGCGCGCGACGCTGCGGTTGGATTGATTTACCTGCCATGCGCTATGCATGCATGATCAATGGCGTAACGCAACTCATCATGATGAAGGCCGATGTTCTTAGTCAGTTTGATACTATTCACGTTTGCACGCATTATCGCACGGCTGATGGTTTAACAGCAGATTTGCCGTTTGACATTGATGCCCAAAAGGTAGCTCCCGTTTACGAAGCACTTCCCGGATGGAGTGTAGACCTGACAGGTATGCGTCAAGCCAATGATTTGCCGGCTTCCCTCAACGATTATATCACCTATCTCGAGAATGCACTGGAAATTCCCATCACGGTGGTGAGCGTTGGTCCCGATCGTTCTCAGACGATTCTACGTTCGTCAACTAGCGTATCAGTTGCGCAATAGGTGAGCAGTGATGGCGTTGACAAGCGCTGTCGATAGATTCTATATAGCAAGCAAATGAAGGTGACTCAACTCTTACTAATCAGTTTGGCACTATGCTGCAGCTTGTTGATGAATGCGCAGTCACAGCCACAGCGTGTGAAGCTGATACATACGGATGAGTTGCGCTACGATAAATCACAAGTTGATGCGCAGCGGTTGATTGGTCATGTGCATTTGCAGTTGGAAGGAACAACTTTCTTTTGTGATAGTGCCTATCTCTTTACCAATGATGACTTTGATGCCTTTGGAAACATTCGTATTCTGGATACTTCCGGGGGAACTGTGACAGCCGATTTTTTACACTTCGACAGAGCAACAAAACTGGCAACACTGCGCGAGCATGTGGTGTTGCGTGATAAGGACATGACGTTAACTACGGGTTATCTCACGTATGCGGTCGATAGCGAGGTAGCGATTTATCAGGGTGGCGGTAAGATTGTTTCTTCAGCGAATAAAAATGTATTGACCAGCAAGAATGGCACCTACTACGGGGCTTCGGAAACATTTCATTTTAAGCGGCAAGTGATTCTCAAGAATCCGAATTATGTCGTCACGTGCGATACGATGCAATACAATAGCGGATCGGAGGTCACTTATTTCCGCGGACCAACCACCATCACAGGCGACAGCACCGTGATTTATTGTGAGAATGGTTATTACGATTCGCGCAAGGATGAATCTCGCTTTGGAAAAAATGCACGCATTCTGGACGGCACAACGCTGCTAAAAGGCGATAGTATTTATTACAACGGAATTGCCAATATGGGCGAGGTTTTCGGCAATGTACATATTCGCGACACCACCGAAACGATGGTCATTTCCGGTGACTACGGGAAGCACCTGGAAACCACCAAATGGAGTTTTGTGACCGGGCATGCGCTGCTCACACAAGGATATGATAGTGACACGTTATTCATGCATGCCGATACGCTCACCTCGCTTCCGGATAGCGCAGGATATGATCGTGTGTTTGCTTACCACGGCGTGCGTTTTTTCAAAAGTGACTTACAGGGTGTCTGTGATTCGCTGGTTTACCTGCAGCAAGATTCAACGCTATGGATGTTTAGTGAGCCGATTGTTTGGAGCGCGCAAAGTCAGGTTACGGGCGATACGATCAGTCTCGAAATGGAAAATCAAGTGCTGCGCTACGCCAATGTGCTGAGTAATGCGTTCATGGTTTCCGACGCGGAAGCTTCCGGTGATTCGATTGTCGGTTCGGAGGAAAAATTTAATCAGATAAAGGGCAAACGCATGCGTGCCGATTTTCTCAATGACGCCCTGCATCACATCCGCGTGGAAGGCAATGCGGAGCTTATTTATTTTCCAACAGATGATAAGTCCGGTCAGCCGAAAACAATGGGTACGAACGAAGGTCAGTGCTCTGCCATGTTGCTTTCGTTCGAGAACGGCGAGCTGTCGCGCGTGCGAATGGAAGAGGCCCCCAAGGCCGTTTTTAAGTCAACCAAGTTTGCCGATTCGCCATTGCGCATGAAGGAGTTCAAATGGCTTAAGGCACAGCGACCGGTTGATCGCTATGCCATTTTTCTTGCGCCTCAGAACTGATAGCTGTAGCCGATGGTGACCGCTCTTCCCGGTGTCATGCGACTGAAGATTTCATCTGTTGCTTGATAACTTCTGTAGTGATACACCACATCATCACCCAACAAATTACTTACGCGAAAGTCAATCGTGCCGCGTTTTTCAGCGCCAATCTTCTTGGAGATGCTTGCATTTAGACTATGGAAAGATTCGAAGTAGATATCCGGAAATAATCCGGCTCCCACAATGTACAGGGTTGGTCCTTTTACGTTGTAGAAAATTCCCGCATCCCAGCCAAGGCTGTCGTTGCTATAGCTCAGACCTGCGTTGATGACATAAGGGGATTGCCCTGCCATCTCGCGTGAGTTTTCAATCGTCTGTCCGGCTTTCTCAAAAGATTTGCGCGAGTTGTATTCCAACTCCGTCATATCAATTTTGGATTGAACCAGCGTAACATTCGTGCTGAAGTTGATGTTTTCCAGCGCAGGTGCAATGAATCCAAGATTCTTTCTTGCTTCAATTTCGACGCCTATAACTTCACCATTGCCTACGTTCCGCGGTTGGAATTCGGTGCTGGTTTGTTGTTCAGGTATACGCACCATCTCGATTGGTTTTTCAAAACGCTTATAAAATGCGCTGAGCGAGATAATTTGATTTCCGGTCATGAATTTTTCCCAACGCAAATCCAGATTGTCGATGCGTGTTTCACTGAGTTGACCCGTCCAATCACCATAGGTGAAGAGACTTCCGTTGAAAATACGATTGGTGATCGGGTCAATAATCTGAGCGTATGAAAGTTCTTTGAACGACGGACGCGCAATGGTTTTGGTAAAGGAACCGCGAAGATTTTGGAATTCATTCAAGGAGTAAATCACATTGAGTGATGGAAACAAATCGAGGGCATCGAGGACTTTGTCGTTGTCTAGATTGTTGCCGTTAATCGTGTCACCACTGGCCCAGCGCTGATCGCGACCGGTATGGCGTTGCACGTAGTTTTCTGCGCGCACGCCGATAATGGTGCGCAGGTGTTTGTTCCAGCGATGATCGGATGATATGTAGCCTGCAGTGTTCAGTACGTTTCCGGAGTACGCATTGGGATTGGGTTTGTTATTGCCCGACTGATAATAGATGTTGTTGACAGAAGCAGGGAAAATGTTTTCCGGATTAAGAACTGTGTTCGGATCCGGATTAGGCCAATTCTGTGATCCGAAGAATTGGATGTCGAAGAATAGAATTTCATAATCGCGTTGCTTGAAAATTTGCGAAGCACCGAGTTTGATTTTACCGTCGAATTCATGCCATGTGTATGATTTCACGAGATCAACTTTACCGTGAATATTGATTTCGTTCAGCGAGCGCCAGATACGCGCAGGGTTACCGCCGGCACCTGCGCTGAAGAGTGTATCAATGGATTCTAAGGTGAATGCCGTGCGACGGATATCCGGATCGGAGTTGGTCGAGCGTGTACCCGACAAACGCCAGTCGACTTCCCAGTTGTTCTTTTTGAGGGCATGGTTGCCATTGAGCAGAACGTTGGTCAGCGAACGCTGGTTGTATTCGAGGTTATCAGAAGAAGCAAAGTATCCGGATTGACCGACAGCTTCGCCGTTATTATCAATGAAAAATTGAGCGGCCCGGCTTTCACCATTTTGAAGGTGCATCACATTCAAGCGGTATTTCGAGCGCAGTGTTTTGTAGGCGACACCGCCAAGCAGACCGATGAGCACATTGCGTTCACCGATTTGCCCTTGTTGGGTTGTTGCATAGCGCATGTCGTAAATGGTGTCTGATGTCTGGCGCTGATATTCGCCATACTGTACATCATCATAAAACTTGTAATCATTCTTGTAGGCTGCGGAGAAGAGGTAACCGAATTTGGGAGTCACGGTTTCTTCGCCGATAGTGCGCTCCTTGAGCGCGATCTGATTCCCGAGCGTTAATCCTGCACTATAATCTACCAGGCTAGTAGTGCGTGATGCACCTAGTGTTGGATTGAATTGTGAAACAAATGCATTCACTTCCTCATCCGAAGCACCGCTGATGGGAGTTGGAATGACTGCTTTGTCGGCTCCTTTGGGAAGTGCACGCATGCCATTGTCGAAACCCAGGAAATCGGTGGCACTTCCTTCATAACTCAAGAAGTCCTTATTCAAGTGCATTTGCGGATTGTATGATGAAGAAGCCGACACGTTGAATATCTTCTTTTCAGGAAAGGACTTTGTTTCTACGTTGATTAATCCTCCTGTGAAATCAGCGGGTTGTTCGGCGGTAAAATTTTTGGCAACAACGATGTTATCGATGAGGTTGGTTGGGAAGATATCCATCTGCAAACTGTTGCGATCCGGATCAAGACCCGGTATTTCAACTTGGTTCAAGGTGGTTTTGGTGTAACGGTCGCCAAGTCCGCGCACGTAGATGTACTTTCCATCTTCAATCGACACTCCGGTAACACGCTTGGCGGCTTCTACCGCAGTGGCATCACCTACTTTTTTGAATTGCGCCGAAGAAATTCCATCGAGCAATGCGCCTGCATTTTTCTTCATATTCATGAGCGCGATTTCGGAGGTGCGAACGGCTTCAGCGGAAATCACTATTTCTTTCAGTGCAGCACCCTTCTGACTCAGTAGAATTTGATTGAGCACATTGACTTCACCGGGTTTGATGATGATGTTTTCAATGAGCAATGGAGCATAGGAAACATAGGAAATCTGAATGGTGTATGTTCCGGCAGGCAAATCAAGAGAGAAATTACCATCGAGATCCGTAACGGTTCCCGTGGTCGTTCCTTCGACCGTAACAAAAGCGCCAATGAGAGTTTCTGAATTTTCCTGATCCAAAACGGTCCCGCGAAGGGTCCCTTTTTGTGCATTTAATACACCGCTAACAATCAAAAAACACAGGAGAAAGAAATGTCGCATGAAGTTGAATTTTATAAAACGACGAACAGACATTCCTTGCGGAGATGTCTGTTCGATGGTTGTTTATGTTGTTGTATTCTTGAAAACGAGTAGCTTCTTTTTGGCTTACAAACCGCTCATGGCGCCGCTTTGCGAAGCCCAGCTCCAGCCCAAAGAGGTGATGGTAGCCTGTGGAGTAGTTCCGGCAGAAACGCCTGCAGGTACCGCACCGTTCACGTGGTTTGCTACGCTGTCAGCCGGTACATTGAACGTAATGTTGTTGAAGCTTACAGCAGCTGCAGTGACGTTGTTGATACGCTGTCCGGTTACGATGTCTGTGATGAAGATGTTGTTCAGCGATACAATCGAGTTATTGTCCACGTTGATCAAGTCAATGCAATTGCGACCTTCATAAGAAGCCTTTACACTACCGTTGCTAATGGTGTGTCCACCGGTAGCAGTTCCTTCAGGACCATCAAGCTCGAAGCTGTGACCGATAGCACCGATAACAACGAAGTTGCTGAGTGAACCGGACCATGCTTGGTCAGTGTCGATACCATCGTCACCGCAGTTCCAAACAACCGCGTTTGAAACGTTCACAGTGCCGCCGAACCATTCGATACCATCGTCCTGGTTACCCACGATTTCAACGTTTTCGATAACAGTGCCGCTTCCTACGCCACCTAAGGTCAAACCGTTGATTTCGTTTCCTGAGCCGATGTTAGCACCGCCATGACGAATCGAGATGTAACGGATAGTACCTGAGTTGTCATTAGCAACGTTGCCACCGTAAAGGCCATTTGAATCTGAGGTAGGAATACCTTCGATTTGCACTTCACTCACATCACCTACATCGTTAGAAGCAGAGATGGGTGCTTTGCCCAGAATGATAACACCACCCCAAAGACCGTTTACAGTTGATTCCAAATTTGGGCTGCCGAAGTTTCCGGCCTCCATGTCTGCATAGTCGATTTCATCAGCTACTGATGTGAAGATGATTGGAGCGGCTGCAGTGCCATTGGCATTCAGCTTTCCACCACGAGCAACCAGAAGAGCGGTTGCATTGGCACCCGTACCGGCTTCACCTTTGATGATAGTGCCGGGCTCAATGGTGAGGGTTGCACCTGATGTTACGGTAATACGACCGGCCAATTGGTAGATAGTACCTGCTGTCCAGGTTGTGTTGGCAGTGATGTTAGAGGATACGACAACGGTTCCGGGAGGAGTCACAGGAGGTGTTGTGTCATCATCATCTTCATCTTTTTTACATGAAGAAAGGATTACTGTAGCTCCGAAGAACCACATGGCTAAGAACTTGAGGTGTTTCATTTTATTGGTGTTTGATTTGCGCTGCAAAACAATTTTCACCAAGGGGCTTGCTTGTTACTCGATGTTTAAGAAACACCGCCCGTACATTAAGGAAATGTAGTCCTGTGTTAAGAATGTTAAGTGACCGGTGTTCTACTGCTTGTTTTTCAGTTGATTGTCTATTTCCTGCCGAATTTGCTCCAATTCGCTTTTTGAAAATTCAGTGGAAGATTCTTTACGGCCGATGACCGAGAAGCTCAAATAACGTTTTGGATTGGTCCGCATGTCGTTGAGCAAAAGATCCAAACTATGTGAAGCGTTAACTACTTCTGTATGCAGTGAGTCAGAGTGAATCAGCTTGCTGAGCGATCCATCTCCTTGATTGATGGAGCGGGTGATTTCATTAACCCCCGCAAGAGCATTGTTCACCTGCACGAGCGTTCCTGCGAGGTTAAGTTTTGCAATGGAATCGGTGATGAGCGATGCGTTTCGAATTGCATGGGAAAGCTCGTCGTTATTGGCAGCGAGGTTACTGCTAATGGATTCAACGTTATCAAAAATATTGCTGAGTTTGCCGCGATTTGTGGCCAATGTGCCATTGAGTTCAGCGGAAGTTTTTTCCAGGTTACGCAACGTGTTTTTCAAACTGGAGAAAATTTCACCAAGGTCTTCTGTTTGCTCGCTGCTAAGAACCTTGCGTATGTTATTCATGAGTGAATCAACGCTGGCAAAAAGCTGTGTTGTTTTTTGTTTGAGCGGCTCAATCTCCTGCTTGACACTTTCGGCAAGACCAAGCGAGATACCGGTTTGCAATGTGTCTTTATTTTCCGCAAGTTCCGGACTTGTTCCTAGCAATAGTTGTATGGCTTTTCCACCGAAAAGGTCGGCGTCATAGATTTCCATTCTTGTATCGCGCGGGATATTCAGATTTGCGTCGCGCAGCAGCACTTCAACCACGATTTTGCCGCTGCCGTTTTCGTGCAGATGAACAGCTTTTACAATACCGATTTTATAACCGTTGAGGATGACGGGGTTTGACGCCTGAAGACCGGCTGCGTTCTCATAAACGCCATAGAACTTCTGTTGTTTCTGCAGCAAATTCACCCCCTTGAGGTAGCTCAAGCCGAAGTAGAGCAGTACGATGGATACGACTACCAAGACTCCGATCAAAAACTCTCTTCTGATATTCATTTCTTTTGGGTTAGGCTGATGGCGCGGCTAAGTTCAATACGCTGATTGTCTTCAAAGGCTACGATGAAGGCATCTTTAAAACCGAAACCGATAAGCTTGTCGCGAATGACACGGGCCTCCAGGTAACTGTCGGTT
>JBKCDO010000064.1:0-2837 GCA_046304755.1 Flavobacteriales bacterium | reverse complement strand
GCTATTGCCTTATTTAAGCTTAATTCCTCTATGTATACACGTTTCTGTGCAATCCCCAATCTAATAATAGAAACGCCCGCATATTCATGTTGAATATGTTGATCTCGAGCAGTTCGCGGTAACTCAAGAATTTTAATCACTTCCTTCATAAGCTCTATTGCTTCTGATTGGTTCGCAACAACGAAACTCTCAATATCCGTAATGTATTGATATTTAGGATTCTGGCATCCAAAATAAATTCCACCACCAGACATTTCCAGTACTGTTAGACTTTGGTACAGTGAATTATAAATTGGCCTATTTGAAATGGTTTGCCCCGCCGAATTGATGCTTAGTGCAACGGAAACTATAATTAGTAATTTCTTTAGCATTGAATTAAACTTAAATCATAGAATTATTGGTTGGATTGCTTCTTACCAGCTGGTTACGTTTGTTACGCAGAAGGATTCACCTAGATTTCCATCAAGCCACACATCATAGTCGAAGCACCACGTTTTCTTATTGTTTGTGCAATCATTTCGTATCTCTAGCGAATAGCAGGAAGAGCCATCAGCATTGGTGGTGATTTCATCGGCGGTGATAACGCCGCAGTTGCACTCCTCCTTTTCTTCTTTGGTGCAAGCGGTTAAAGTCAATAATGTAACAGCGAAAATTAGTAGGTGCGTTTTCATGATGTGGGGTTTAGAACGAAAAACGAAAGAACATAACTTTATTGGTTGAAACAAATTTCGTGACCCCACCTGTCGCGAAAATTTTTAACTTACTGATAAGTAACTGTATAAATGTTTACACACTACCCATTCGACATCACCGCCCGAAGCCAAAGCGTCGATACTGACTTTCATTCAGCACAGCGCATTGAAAAGATCCTTACCCATATTTGCCTATAAAACCACAACCTATGTCACCGGAAGTAATCAATTTAATCATCGCCCTTGCTTCACTGGGGTCTTTAGTATACACACTTAATTGGATGCATGAAATGCAAAAGCACACCCGCGATAGCCGCTTAGTATTATCGGTTATGCTGCGTGTGCTAACAAAACATGCACAACAAAGTGGTACTGAAATCGACTTGAAGTCAATCGAGAACGAAGTGCGAAAGGTCATGGGCTTGGACCTTGCGCAACCAACAGAAAAGAAAAACGCTTAGTCAAGCTCAGCATGGTTGAGCAATCCTAATTCCCTATTCACTTGTGCACCTCCCCCACCCTAAAATTCTGCACCTGCGGTGAATTGCCGGAGCATGAGCAGGTATCGCACTGGCGCTTGCATCGCAACGTGCTCAGTGAAGAATCGATGATTGTGGGCACGCCTTCTTATTACTTCATGCCTACCAACGACCGGAGGCCCTGGCTGCGGAAACTGCGCCAAGCACTCGACAGTGCCCATCCCTTCGACTTCCCTTACCATCCGCAAGAAGGCGATCATTTAAGTGTACACATCCTTGTGAACCCCGAAGCCAAGGACTTCGAAAATCCTATGCATGAATTCGGCTATATCTACCGCTCAGGCAAGTGGCGCAGCAAGCGCTATGATTTCTTCAATTGGCCACAATTGGCGGAAGAGGTGAAGGAAGGGTGTGTGGGTGGGAAGGATTAGAGGATTGTAGGATTGTAGGGGGCGCCAACCGAGTGCCGGTGCCCGAGCGAAGTCGAGGGCAACCGCAAAGTCGCCGAGAATCACAGAGAAAAACAATAAACATTCTGCATTCTCTGTGTCTCTGCGGTTAATAAATCAATACGAACAGTTCACCACTCAAAACTCACCGACGGTCTAGCGGTGCTCTATAACGCAAACACATATATTCGAGTAGAACCTTATTTAACAACTTCTCACCATGCCGTTACTCGAAGATTTGCTGGCGCAACTCGAGCCGTCGGAGTTGCAGACGGTACACGCATCGCTCAAGAAAGCTGATAAGCAAGGGAAGGAACTGGTGCTGTTGGAATTGCTGACCTCGGGCGAATCACTCACGCGCGACGACCTTATGAGTCGCCTCTACAAAGAACCCAACCGCAACGCGTTCGACAACATCCGAAAACGGCTCATCAAACGCATTTTCGAATGCGTGGTGTCGGAGATGGCCTCACAGGAAGACGACCCGCTGGGCTATACCCTCGGCCTCATGATGCTCTGTCATCGCATGGCCGGCAGGCGCGCGCCGGCTGTGGTGCTGCACTTCGCCGCCAAGGCCGAAGAAATCGCCACGCGTCACCACATGTATGCCGTGCTCGAAGGCATCTACAACTTCCTCATGCAACACGCCTACTGGCTCGGGCTCGACATCGGCGAGCTGGCCCGCAAGCAAGACACCAACCACGCACGCTACGATAATATGCGTCGGCTCGATGCCATCATCACCCGCCTGGAAGTCGCGGTGCACGAGAAGAAAACACAAGGCTCGGCCATCGATCCCGAAGAGCTCCTGCACCAAGTGCACACCCATGTGCCGGCCGACGCCATTGAAGACCTCAACCCGGCCTTCCAGGTTCGCCTGCTCGGCGTGCTGCGCAAAGGAATGGTGTCGACCAAAGAATACACCCGCCTCCTCCCCTTGCTTGTGCAACGATATGAAGCGCTGGTCGCCGCCCGGGCGTTCAATAAAAACGACCGTCAGTACGAGCCGATGTTCCTCTATATGATCGCCCACGCCTACTACCGCAACAGTCGGTTCGACGATGCAAGGGCTTACCTCGCCTCGCTCGAACAGGCGCTCCCCTCTCGCCAGGCATTTCGCGATCCCGTATGCTTGAAATTCCACGCGTTGAGTGCGGCCGTAGAATCATACTCGGGCAATCACGCTGTGGCTGCTGAGATCCTCGAGGGGGCATTGC
>JBKCDO010000063.1:0-902 GCA_046304755.1 Flavobacteriales bacterium | reverse complement strand
CGAAGGATTCACTTGCGCAATAATGAGCGGCGATTTTCCCGTGTTGGTGAAACGGAATGTGTGTGTGAATTTTTCACCTACGGCAAGCGTTCCAAAGCGGCAGGTAGCTGAATCAAACGTGATGACAGGTGCATCTTCAGCACCTTCGCCATTGGCCCCCGGGAAGTGAATCATATCGGCAGTGACCTGACGACTATCGGATTTGCATGACGCAAGCACCAATAGACAGATAGCACTGAGGAGAAGAATGGTTTTAGTGGTCGTCATAGCTTCCGTATGAACCGTTGAATTCGCTTTCGTCAAAGTAGTCTTCATCGGCATCGAACATGTCATCTTCGCCGTCTTCGTCATCGCCATCCTTCACGTCGCCATGCATTTCATTGAATTCTTCTTCGCTGAATTCGCTTCCAAACAGATCCATCTCTTTGGAATCTTGTGAAGGCGCATCGCCAAATACCAGGGCAACACGCGGATAAATCGTGCTCGGCTTATCTTTTTTAACCTCCATGAGTTCTACGTAGAAAATCCACATGCGCATGAAGTCGTAGATGTAGAGCACTTTATCAGAAGGCTTGCTAACCATTTCCGATAGGGTAGTGGACTTCATGCTCAGGGCCGCATCACCGGCCATATCCATGAGCGGGATTTCCAATCCTTTTTCCCAGGATTCGTTGCTCATGTAGAAACTCGCCATTTCCCCCGATTCGAAATCAAAGGCATCTAGAATGGCCTCATGCAGCTTCTCAAAGGTAGCAGTCGTCTCAATTTCAATGTCCCGAAACACATCCTGTTCGGTATCGATGATGACCCTAAACTTGTAAATGTTAACGTTACTGTTTTTCATTGCGGTTGTTTAATTGGGCGCCCCTACCATTTCACCATTTTACTCTTTCACTATATAC
>JBKCDO010000062.1:0-16815 GCA_046304755.1 Flavobacteriales bacterium | reverse complement strand
GTCATACCTCATTTCTGTTTGGTTTTTAAACTCTTTCAGAAAGGGGCCTTTCATGAAAATAGTCTCACTTACGATTATTGCACTAGTTGTTTTTGCCGTTTACAATGCTCTTGAATTCAAGAAAGACTACCGAGGAGGCAGCGCATACACCTTGCGATTCGAAGAAAAAATCAGCAAGGACGACTTGAAGAAAAAACTGACATTCAAAACAGAAGATTTAAAAGAATATAGCCCCCTTGTCAAAGTTGGAAAAGACAGCACCGGAGCCGAAGACAAAACCGGCAAAATCTATTCTGTCCGCTTGGATTATTTGAAAAATGACGATCCCGCCGAAAATGCTGCTCTCACAGAAGCCATGACCGATAAACTTGAAAAGGCAGGAATTGTCGCAAGTATCGAAGAATCGCATCGCATTACTACAGACTCAAAAGACCGTTACGACACCTCGAATCTCAAGAGTAATTATGAGACCTACTGGTTAAAGGTGGTGTTTCATGGTGCTAACTTCAAGTGGATCCTCTTGGGTTTCATTGTCTTGGTAATGGGCGTCTTCACGCTTTTCCTGAGCTCCATGCAAAACGCAAAAGCGAACGCTTCTTTCAAAAAATTACAGCTTTTCTCATCGGCCGCCTTCAGTATTGGTCACGGTGGTAACGATGCACAAAAAGTGATGGGTATTATCACAGTCGCCCTCATGGCCGGCGGTGAAATCTCCAGTTTAAAAGAAATGCCAACGTGGGTTCCTCTATCCTGTTATGCGGCTATTGCACTTGGAACCATGAGTGGCGGTTGGAAAATCGTGAAAACGATGGGAGCCAAAATCACCAAGGTGACTCCTTTCGAAGGTGTTGCTGCTGAAACAGCCGGAGCGATAACCCTATTCTTCACCGAAGGATTGAAATTCCCATGGAAAATGGGTGGCGAAGTGATCAAAGGTATTCCTGTGAGTACGACGCACACTATTACCGGCTCCATCATTGGGGTTGGTATTACCAAGCGTGTATCTGCCGTGAAATGGGGTGTAACAGGCAAGCTGCTTGTAGCCTGGATTATCACCATTCCCATTTCCGCTGCAATGGGTGCATTGTGTTTTTGGTTGATGAGAGCACTCGGCTTCTAACAATTATGTAGTTGTTGACAGGGATAAACTCCCTGTTTTTTTTGGTCCCTTATGTTAAGAATTTCCTACGTCAAGATGAACATAACGTGCAAACTCCCCCTAATTCGATGACTTCTGCCCTCCGCATCCTCGCCTTATTTCCCGCCATGCTTCTGCTTTCAAACATAAGCCTGGGACAGTCAGACTCCTCCACCAATGCTGCAGCAGTAGCACCGGACAAGAAATGGTATGACACGTTTTCCATTCGTGGATATGCTCAGATCCGTTACAACCGCCTGCTTGAAACAAACGAAGACCTTGGCTGCGAGCAATGCGACCGCTCGTGGGGCGGTGACGGAGGATTCTTCATTCGCCGTATGCGGGTAATTATCTTCGGACAAATTAGTAAGCGGGCCTACCTCTATATCCAGCCTGACTTTGCCAGCAGTGCGAGCAGCGATAGGCTTCACTTCGGTCAACTGCGTGATGCCTACTTCGATATCGGTATGGATGACGAAAATGAGTTCCGACTGCGCATTGGACAAAGTAAAGTGCCTTTTGGATTCGAAAACATGCAAAGCAGTCAAAACCGCCTGCCACTCGATCGAAATGATGCCCTCAATAGCGCCGTCAGCAATGAGCGTGATTTGGGAGTGTTTTTTTATTGGGTGCCCAAAAACACGCGTAAACTATTCTCTGATCTGGTAAAGTCAGGACTCAAGGGTAGCGGTGATTACGGTGTCTTCGCGTTTGGAGCTTACAACGGCCAAACCGCCAATAATCCTGAGTTGAACGATGAGCCACACGTCGTTGCACGATTGAGTTATCCCTTTCAACTTGGTTCGCAAATCATTGAAACAAGCGTACAAGCCTATACCGGAAGATTCGTTATTCCAAAAGCCAACCTGTCCTCAGGTGTTCGTTATGCTGAATCGCTCAGCTACCTTGATCAACGTGCCGCAGCCTCCTTTGTTCTTTACCCAAAACCATTCGGAATTCAAGCCGAATACAACATCGGAAAGGGGCCTGAATTCAACACAATCACCGATTCCATCGAAGTTCAAAATCTAAAAGGTGGCTATGCGCTGATTAATTACCAGCTAAACCTCGGCAAGCAAACGCTCTTTCCCTTCGTGCGCTATCAGGTCTATGATGGAGGTAAAAAACATGAGAAAGATGCTCGAAGCTACAATGTGAATGAGCTTGAAGTCGGAATGGAATGGCAACCATATAAGCAATTCGAACTTGTTGCTATGTACACCATTTCCGAGCGTCGGTATGAAGATTTTGCCAAGCAAGATAACTTTCAAAAGGGCCAATTACTTCGTCTCCAAGCTCAGGTGAACTTCTAGGGTTATTTTTTAATGACCGAAAAGAAAATATTCCGAACGTGTTGAAGTTGTAAGTATTTTCTTTTGACTCGGAAAAGAAATCATGAATCCAACACTTCAACTCTGCGCCGTATTGCTGGCCTGCTGCCTTTCAGCGTGCAGCCAGTCCAACCAATCGCCGCAAACGCAAACGACTATGACCGCATCGAACAACCCATTCTACTCGCGAACAGACACGACCCATCTGGATGTCTCCAATGACACTTGGAAACAAATCCTTCCAACTGAGCTTTACCTCGTTTCTCGGGAAGCACACACCGAACGCGCCTTCACCGGTAAATACTACGAAACTGAAGAACTCGGAACCTACTACTGCGCCGTATGCGGCAATGCGCTATTCCGCTCCGACTCAAAATTTCACTCCGGCTGCGGATGGCCCAGCTTTTTCGAAAACATCCGTCAGGGTGCTACAAAGTATACACTCGACAAAAGCCATGGCATGATTCGCACTGAAGTCACTTGCGGCCGCTGCGATTCACACCTCGGCCACATTTTCGATGATGGTCCACCACCCACCTACAAGCGCTACTGCATGAATTCGGTGTCCCTCGATTTCGAACCCGGAGTGAACCAAAGCGGAAAATAGTTGTTAGAAAATCCACAATGTCAGCCGTGAAAAAGACAGAGGGAGAAGATTATTACTACACCGCTGAGGGGTATATCGTATTCACCGAAAAATACCACCTCAAGCGTGGCTATTGCTGCCAGAGTGGCTGCAAACATTGTCCCTATGGATTTGATATCCGTACGGGAAAATTCAAGGAGTGATTCCTGTACATTTGAGCCATGCTCATGAAATCATTCGGTCTGGTTGCGTTGGTTTTGGCAACCCTCCATACCTCCCTTCACGCTCAAGATTCAACAAAGGTCTCATTTGAGGGCTATGCGGAAGTCTATTACGGTACTCAACAATCAACCGCATCGCAACGACCGGACTTTCTCTACAACCACACCGCTGATGGTCTCGCCGTTAATATTGCCTGGCTGAAGTGGACCGTGGAGCACAACCGCTGGAGAATCATCGCGGCTCCCATGCTGGGAACATACGTCAACAGCAACCTCGACAACGAACCCAACGCCGTCAAACACCTCTACGAAGCGTCTATAGGCTATCGATTTGCCGGCACATCCAACAGCCGCATTGATCTCGGCATCATGCCTTCGCATATCGGTCTGGAATCGAATATCGGAAGCAACAATCTCAACCTTACCCGCAGTCTACTCGCTGAAAATACACCTTACTACGAATGCGGTATTCGCTGGTCGGGCACTACCGAAAATGGCCTTAGTTGGGCCGTGCTGGCACTTAACGGATGGCAACGCATGGCAGTGGCCGATGATCTGGTGCGACCGAATTTCGGAATGCAATTGCAACACGACAATAAGAAAGGACGTGTGTTGAATTACTCGAACTACCTGGGTAGTATCAACGGTCGCTATAGCGTCTATCACAATGTTTACGCAACCCAAAAACTCGCATCCGGATGGTTTATCAATGGCGAGTTTAACTACGAAGCCATGGATCGCACAAAAGACTTCATCGGTGGCTCGCTGGCATTGGGCAAACAACTCTTTCACGACTGGACCGTGGCGGCGCGCCTCGAACAAGTGCGTGATGTGAATAGCTTCTATTTCGCAACACGCACCACGCCCGTCCAAATCAATCCCGGCGGCTGGTCGGCTAACATCGACTATCAACCACACAAAGCCATCAAATGCCGCATTGAAGCACGCCGCCTCTGGTCGCTCAATAACGAACAGTACGAAAGCTTAGCCCTTTACGCGCCTGAATGGCTCTACACTGCAGCTTGTTGTTTCTCCTTCTGAACTGTTCATCCGTTGCCGAGGTTTAGATGGTCTTAACGACATTTGCACAAACTCCGCAACCGCATGAGCACCCTCGAAAAAACAAGCGTTACTGAAGATATTACCGCATTTCAAAACGCGATTAAAACAGGTATTCCTACCCGCTTACCGGAGGCGCCAAGATTTGATGCTTCCATCAATCACGCTCCCAAACGAAAGGAAATTCTCAGCGCGGAAGAAACAAAACTCGCACTGCGCAACGCACTGCGCTATTTTTCTGCATCACTTCACGCTGAATTACTTCCGGAGTTCAAACAGGAACTGGAAACCTACGGTCGCATCTACATGTATCGCTTCCGTCCCGCGTATGCGATGCACGCCCGTTCAATCGACAGCTATCCGGCCAAATGCAGGCAAGCCGCTGCCATAATGCTGATGATTCAGAATAACCTGGATCCCCGCGTTGCGCAACATCCACACGAACTCATTACCTATGGCGGCAATGGAGGCGTGTTTCAAAACTGGGCGCAATACCTGCTCACCATGCAGTACCTCAGTGAAATGACCGAAGAGCAAACACTTGTGATGTACAGCGGTCATCCCCTTGGATTATTTCCTTCACATAAAGACGCTCCACGTGTTGTTGTTACTAACGGCATGATGATTCCGAACTACTCGAAACCCGATGACTGGGAGCGCTTCAATGCGCTGGGTGTAACGCAATACGGACAGATGACCGCGGGATCGTATATGTATATCGGTCCGCAGGGCATCGTGCACGGCACAACCATCACCGTGATGAACGCCGCACGTCGTATGCGCGAACAACGCGGCATGAAAGCCGATGATCCCATTCTCTTCATTACCGCCGGACTTGGCGGCATGAGCGGCGCTCAGCCGAAGGCGGGAAATATCGCAGGTGTTGTTTCCGTCACTGCCGAAGTGAATCCGAAAGCTGCTTACAAACGCCACGAACAAGGCTGGGTCGATATCATTACCGATAACCTCGATACCCTTTGCCAAGAAGTGCGCAAAGCCATGGCTGAGAACACCATCACTTCCTTTGCTTACATCGGCAACATCGTTGATGTCTGGGAAAAGTTTGATGCGGAAAATATCACCGTGCATCTGGGCAGTGATCAAACATCGCTTCACAATCCGTGGGCAGGCGGTTATTATCCCGCCGGAAAAACGTACGAGGAAAGCAACCGCATGATGGCTAAACAGCCTGAGGAGTTTAAGAAGCATGTGCAGGAAACATTGCGTCGGCATGCCGCAGCAGTCAACAAGCATGCGGCAAAAGGCATGTACTTCTTCGATTACGGAAACGCATTCTTGCTGGAAGCTTCGCGAGCAGGTGCTGATGTAATGGCAAGTGAAGAACAACAAAAAGGACGCACGCCGCGTGAATTCAAATACCCGAGCTATGTGCAAGACATTCTCGGGCCCATGTGCTTTGACTACGGCTTCGGTCCATTCCGCTGGGTGTGTTGCAGCGGCAAAACAGAAGATCTGGAAACCACTGATCGCATCGCGGAAGAAGTGCTCAGTACCATGATGCAAACTGCCCCTGCCGAAATCCGTCAGCAGATGGCCGACAACATTCAATGGATTCGTGAAGCCGGCAAAAACAAACTGGTTGTGGGATCACAAGCGCGTATTCTCTATGCAGACGCTGAAGGACGCATGCGCATAGCCAAAGCATTCAACGATGCCATTGCTGAAGGAAAAATTGGCCCGGTAGTGCTTGGCCGCGATCATCACGATGTGTCGGGAACTGATTCACCTTATCGCGAAACATCGAACATCTATGACGGCTCGCGCTTTACAGCTGACATGGCGGTGCACAACTTCGTTGGCGATGCATTCCGCGGCGCCACTTGGGTCAGCCTGCACAATGGCGGTGGCGTTGGTTGGGGAGAAGTTATCAATGGTGGATTCGGAATGCTTATCGATGGCAGTCCAGAAAGCGAACGCCGCTTAACGAGCATGCTCCATTGGGATGTCAATAATGGCATTGCACGCCGTGCATGGGCACGCAATGATGAAGCGAAATTTGCAATTGAACGCGCCATGCAAGCTGAGCCACTGTTGAAAGTAACCATGCCGAACGAAGTGGATCCTGCACTAGGAATCTAACGCTGCATCTAGCAGACAGTAATCACCTTTTCACCGAGTGTTGTCATTTTACCGATGGGTTTCGCAAAGGCACTCAGGCCGAAATCATGCATACACGCTTCCACTTCGTGCCTTGAAGATTCTGCAACACTCACGAGGATGCCACCACTGGTTTGGGGATCGCACAGCAATAGCAACTGCGGTAAACTCAGTGTGGAAATTTTCGCTGCGTAATAGCTGTAATTTTTCATCGTCATATCCGGATAAATATGACGGGCGATGTAATCGTTGAGAAACGGATAGACCGGTAATTCATCCATCAGCACTTCCGCACTCAACCCACTGCCCTCACATAGCTCGAGAAGATGACCTGCAAAACCAAAACCTGTCACATCGGTCATAGCGTGCACGCCGGAGATTCGTCCAAAGGCTTCCCCAATTTTATTCAGCGCACTCATGTATGCAACAACCGCGTCGATATGCGCAGGATCGTCGAGTTGCCCACGTTTCAAGGCAGCACTGATGATGCCTGCGCCGAGTGGTTTCGTTAGATACAACCAGTCGCCTGCTTGTGCTGTGTTGTTGCGCTTGAGCTGAGATCGCTCGATGCGGCCGCTCACAGCAAGACCAAAAATAGGTTCAGCGCTTTCTATGCTATGGCCACCGGCAAGCGGAACACCGGCCATGCGACACACCAATCGCGCGCCTTCCAACACCTGTTGCGCGTGAGCCACAGGAAGCTTGTCAATGGGCCAACCGAGAATGGCCAAGGCCATCAGCGGACTTCCACCCATCGCATACACATCGCTCAACGCATTTGCTGCAGCAATTTTTCCGAAAGCAAATGGATCATCCACCATCGGCATGAAAAAATCAGTGGTCGCGATTAATCCTTCGTTGCCGTTCCACTCTATAACAGCTGCATCATCGTTCGACTCATTCCCCACCCACAAGCGCGGATCCGAAGGAAACTCTTCATTCGTGTGCAGTATTTCCTTTAACGTTGCCGGCGAAATTTTACATCCGCATCCCGAACCTTTGCTGTATTGGGTAAGTTTGATTTCTTCCATAATGCTTCAATCAATGAGGAGTAAGTTTCAATAAGTCTAAGGCTATTGAACGCAGTGTGTCATCCTGCACGTTGATGATGCGTTCGTATTTCCCCTTACGTTCATTGATGGCGTGATGATAGTTGCGATCGTAATAATCCAACAGAGGCATCACCCAACCAATGAGGTCATCTGCGGCGAGTGCCTCCAAACTGATTTTCACACGATCGCCTCCCATGCGTTTCGTAAGGCCCAACGTTTTTTCTGCCAATAACTCCTTGTCGAAATGACCGTATTCTCGCAAGATTCGCTGCGCGCGCTGTTCTACAGGACGTTCAATCGACACCAGATTAGACGCATTCGATTGTATAAAAAATGGATCCGGAATACGGATTTTTCCGATAAAGCGACTCTCGTTTTCAATCCATACGCGCTGACTTTCGAGGCAATCACGGAGTGCATGCGCAAGGTTGTTTTCAAACATCTCCTGCGTAGGCTGTTCGCTTAAACCCAAACCACCAAAAGCAGATCCTCGGTGATTCGCCAAGGCTTCCAAATCGACCACTGATTCATTAAGCCTTTTCAATTCATAGAGAATTTCAGTCTTCCCTGCACCCGTCTTTCCCGATACCACCAACAGCGGCCACTTCCGTTCGAAGAGCGACAAACAATGGCGACGGAACTCCTTGTATCCTCCCTCCAACACGCGCACATTCAAGCCCGCAGAGGATAACACCCAGGCCATAGTGTTGCTGCGAATTCCGCCACGCCAACAATAGATGAGCACATTTCCGTCAGGAGCTAATTCCTTCGCACGATCAATGTAGGATGCAAACTTGTGTCCCACCAATTGATAACCGAGATGCACAGCCACATCGCGACCTTTTTGCTTGAAGGTCGTGCCCACCTGATGGCGCTCGGCATCATTCAGCAATGGAAGATTTTCAGCACCCGGAATATGGCCTTGAGCATATTCCTTCGGGCTGCGCGTGTCGATGAGGGGAACGCCGCTGTTGACTTGTGCTAAAAAAACAGCGATATCAATGGTGCTTAACATGGATTAGATACCGTCGCCATCGAGGAGATTTCCTAATCCGCCGAGAATACCGCCCTCTTCCTTGCGACCACCCGGACCCGCATAAGATGATATGCGCGAAGCAAGGCGCGAAATGGGCAACGTCTGCAACCACACGGTGCCGGGTCCGCGGAGCGTAGCAAAGAAAAATCCTTCACCTCCGAAAAGCGTGTTCTTCACACCACCTACAAATTGGATATCGTAGTCGATCGTTTGCGTATAGGCCACAACACAACCTGTATCAATTTTCAATAGTTCTCCGGGTTGCAGATCACGCTTCATGATGTGACCGCCGGCGTGACAAAAGGCCATACCGTCGCCTTCTATTTTCTGCATGATGAATCCTTCTCCACCGAAAAGGCCCGTGCCGAGTTTGCGCTGAAATTCAATTCCGATAGACACGCCCTTCGCCGCGCATAAGAATGAATCCTTTTGACACACGATTTTTCCATTCAACTGCTGTAAATCGAGCGCAATAATTTTTCCGGGATACGGTGAAGCAAAGGCGACCTTGGCCTTTCCCATTCCGCGATGCGTGAACATCGTCATGAATAAGCTTTCGCCCGTCAATAGGCGCTTTCCGGCGCCCATCAATTTGCTGAAGAATCCACCGGCTTGCTGACTTCCGTCGCCGAAAACGGTTTCCATTTGCACACCATCATCCATATACATGAATGCACCGGATTCCGCCACAACGGTTTCTTGTGGATCAAGTTCTATTTCTACACACTGCATCTCCTCGCCGAAGATGCGATAATCGATTTCGTGATTGGTTCTCATAGTTGTTCGATTTTGAGGGTAAAGATAGGAGTGTAGGATTACAGGATTGTAGGATGGGGATTGGGTAATATAAACGAAAACATTGAAATTAATGATGAGGTATGCTAGTGCTGTTTTAACATGGAGCACCTATTTTTCTGCTCTGTTTAGTTTTCCTTTCTGTAAGCACCACCAGTATGAGTTTTGATTCTTCTTCTCCTTCAATCAAACAAGGGTTCAATGCGTTACTCGTTGAATGTACCTCGCTGATTATTCAGTCTGAACAACAGAACTTCAGCACACGTATCGACGAGCTGCTGCAGCGAATAGGTAAATTCTCAGGAGTAGACCGCTCCTATTTTTTCTCATTTGATTACTCCGAAAACACCTGCTCCAACGTCAATGAATGGTGCAAGGAGGGAGTTGAACCACAGATTACTGAGCTTCAAGGAATACCTGTCGAGGTTATTCCCATGTGGATGGAAAAAATGTTGGCGGGCGAAGAAATTTACATTGACGACCTATCTGCACTTCCCGATTCGTGGTCGGCGGAGAAAGCACTACTCGAACCCCAAGGCATTCAATCATTACTTGTGCTGCCTGTGCGAGAAAGTGAGTTTCTCTTCGGTTTCATCGGGTTTGATGCAGTTGAAGAAAAAGTTAGGTGGGATGATGCGTCGCGGATGCTGCTTCGCCTCATTGCCGACAATGTCGGATCGGTGATGCGCCGTAACGAACAGAACAATGCACTGGCAGCGAAGATTCAACTGGCCGAGGAGCTCGCAGCTCAGGCGAATGAGGCTAACAAAGCCAAGTCAGAATTCCTTGCCAACATGTCGCACGAAATACGCACACCACTCAATGGTGTTATTGGCTTTGGTGAATTGCTCAACGCCACCGAGCTCAGTCCGATTCAGAGAGAATATGTGCGATTCCTGAACGAATCTGCTGTTTTACTCATGGAACTGATTAACCAAGTGCTTGACTTATCTAAAATCGAAGCGGGTAAAATGCAGCTCAACATTGAGCGTTGCAGTTTGCGCAAGATCTTCGAAACGGCAGTACAACTCACGCAGCACTTGGCCGATAAGAAAAACGTAAAAGTTTATCTCACGCTGGATTCTAAATTACCGTCTACCGTGTATGCCGATTCCATTCGCCTTTCGCAAGTCGTCATCAATCTGCTGAGCAACGCCATCAAGTTTACCGAAAAGGGAAGTGTAACCCTCACAGTTGATGTATTGAGCATGAATCAAGAATCTGCGGTTTCCCTCAGAATCGGCATTCGCGATACGGGTATCGGCATATCGGACGCACAAAAACAGGTGCTCTTTACTGCCTTTGGACAAGCCGATGCTTCCACATCCAAGCGATACGGTGGCACCGGACTTGGCCTGGTAATCTCCAACAATTTGCTGCAACTCATGAACAGTAAGATTGAGTTTGAAAGTGAGCTGAACACCGGAAGTCATTTTTATTTCAACCTGGAATTACCGCTTGAAAAAGAAGCTACATCTATAACCGGCACAGCTCCGGAAACTTCAGCACATCACAAACAATCGAACGCAAAGGCCGGTGCTTCTGAAAAACCATTAGCCTTAATTGTAGAAGACAACGAGCTTAATCTGGCCCTTTGCCGAACACTGCTAACGCAACTTTATCCTCAATACTCTTTCATTTCCGCAACAAGCGGTTACGAAGCGCTCGATCTTGTTGCACAACACAACCCCGAGTTCATTCTAATGGACATTCAAATGCCCGGTATGGATGGCCGAGAAACAACCCGAAAGCTGCGTGAACTCAACTACCACAGACCCATCATTGCCTGCACAGCCAACGCTATTTCCGGTGAACGTGAAAAGTGTCTCGAGGCGGGAATGGACGACTATATCGCCAAGCCTATCAATCAAGAATTATTGAAGGAAATCGTTGATCGGAATTTGTGAGGATGGCTTGAATTATAACCTCGTCTCTCTAGCGGAAAATGACCACGTGGCCGGCGGCCTCATAGCGCTGCAGCGAATACTTATCGCGCAATCGCAATTGCCAATTGTACACGCCGTCGGGAACGAAATAGCCGGCGTTGTCGTGATGATTTCCGAGCCATACTTCATCCGGATTTTTCAGCGTGTAAATAACTTCTCCCCAGCGATTGAAAATATTCATTTCGAAATCTACTGATGAAATATTCGTCCCATAGACTTTGAAAACCGAATTGACATCATCCTCCGGATTCGGAGTGAAGGCGCTCGGCACATAGAAATAAAATTCGCTGCCAATGCTGATGGTATGTGTCACCGAATCCCAACAGCCCAGATCATTGCACACCCATAAATCCACGGGATAGATTCCCGGATCTGAAAATACATGTTGGAAATTCTCCGAGGTTGAGCCCACAGCCGGTGACTCGTGGACCGTCCACACAGCACAATCTGCAGCGATAGATGTGTTGATGAAATTGATGGGTAGCAAACTAAAAAAACCATCCGGTGCTTCCACTTCGAACGCTGCGCCGGGTGATGGAAGCGTATTCACAACAACCACATCAGATGACGAACAACCGACAACCGTGGAACCTTCTACTTCATAAACCTGCGAAACGAGTGGCGCAACTTCAGGCGCATCGCCCTCATAAACATCACCCTCTTGATTGGTCCAACTATAATGGTCTGCACCTGAAGCATACAACTGCACGGGAGTCCCTGGACAAATGAGTGTATCCGGACGCGCAACTACTTGCGGCACCAGAACGATATCAACCAATACCTGATCCGGCTCAAAGCATCCTGTATTATCGGTTTGTGCGATATAGGCCGTTGGTGCTTGCGGGCAAACTTCAAAACTGAGTTCGTTCGATACGACGGTTCCATCTTCCAACAACCACTCAACGCTGGTCACATTCACCGCGTTCAACGTGATACACGAATCCGTGATACACATGAACACCTGGTCTTCGATGACAATCGGAATAATCGGATTTACGGGAACTTCTTCCTCCGCTGTTGAAGAACAACCATCCACCGTGGTGCCAATCACACTCACTGTTCCGGTAGAAACCAAGGTGTATGAAATAGACGGCATGGTCTCTCCGGCAGGCCATTGAAAATTATCCGCGCCCGCTGCTGTTAAGGTGATGGTAGTGCCTTCGCACATCGGACCTTCTTCCACGGTTAGCACAACCGCAGGTGTTTCATATACAACCTGACTGTAATCGTCGCGCACCTCACAGCCATTGGCATCCACACCAATCACTTCAATGGTGAAATCATCCACCAATTCCAACGATGGTGCGTTACAGTTGATGCACGATAAACTTTCTGTCGTATACCACTGCGGATTCAACACACCGGGCGCTGAAAACGAAATGGTTTCTCCAGAACAGATTTCGTTCGTCGCAGTAATGACCGGAGTGACTTCGGGAAAAACTTCCACCGTTACTTCATCGCTGTATGTAATTCCGAAATCATCAATGACCGTGAAGGTATACGTCGTTGTGGTTGTAGGACACAAGCTTGTGACTGTGCTGGTGTATGGCTGTGGTGTGCCATCAATTTCGAGCGTAACCGGCGTGTTGGTGATTTGCTCGTCAATGGTAATGGTTGCGCAATCACCGTTGCAGATAATATCTTGACTGGCCACAATGATGGGACAGTCGACGATGACCTGCACCGTATTGGCGGAACATCCACCCGGACCAGTTGCGGTGTAGGTCGTTGTCACACTCGGCGAAGCAATCGGATTAGGGCAATCCGTACAGCTCAAGCCGGTTGCCGGCGACCAGGTATAGGGAATCGGTGCGGTATCGCTGCATCCGATACTTATTGCGTCGCCCGGACATATGCACCGGTCGGGACCTACGCAGGTGGCGGTCTGCGATGCCGGCACAAACGCAGCATTGAGGGCAACACGATTCAGATTGTAGGATTCTATGACGGTTGATGAAAAGGGCGTTCCAGCATTACCCGTAGGTGTAATGTTGTCGTTAGGCGTATAATCATGACCGGCAAGATAAAATACATTCCCACCGAGCGCAGCGCCATTCACATCGCCGGCGGTTACCAAATAACTCGGATTTCCATTGTAGTTTTTCCATATTCCGGAATAAGCATATGGCTGAAAGCCACCTCCGTCGAGAGAAAAGTGATAAGTCCTGCCTACTTCATAACCAATGGTTGGCCCATGAAACTGCATGACAGGCATATCATTATTATCATAATTCAAATTGGCACCCAGTGGTTGGTCATTATTGCCAAGAACACCATACTCAGTAATTCCATTTGTGGTCAAATAATTTACTTCATCTTCGAATGTTGGTATCGAAGCGCATTGTGCGAAGAAGTTACCTCCTGAATTAAGAAAGGAGGTCACAATGCTCGAATAATAAGGCAGGTCAATGTTGGAACAGCTACTGCTAGTTCCATCGCATATATGTGGTTGTGCAATGAAAGTAAAACAGGTGTTATTGGCCTCAAATTCAGTAAACGTCAGATATTCAAAATAGACACCGGCTGAATCGAAAATATTTCCGCCCGTTTCGCTCGCGTTTCCATCATCAAGAACAGCGATAAGAGGCGCGTAAGTCAAGGTATATCGAACATCGACGGAAGCACTTTGATCTAATCGATAAACCGCAACTTGATGTCCAACAGTTGTAATGACGGCATCGACCATCGATGTAGTTATACCACCGCATGTAAATTCGTCTGCAACCTCTGCAGCGTCTATGATAAAAGCACTGCCGCGAAAATCAAGCATGGCAGATGCTGCAGGTGTTGGATATACCCGAGAGGCTTGCGCACTGAAGTCAATTTCGTCTTTGAGTTTTCCGGAACGAATGACCCAGTGAACAGGAACCCCCTGTGAAAGCAAGTCATACACTAAGCCATAGGCATGTAAATTGAATGGCTGACCATTCAACGCTTGCTTGTCATTATCCATAGGAATCACGTAGGATCCGGATGCAAACGACTGAAGATTGGGCACTCCCGGTGGCGTGTCCTGCGACCATAAGTTCGCTGAAGACACAACGAGTGTGATGCACCGCAGCATATGACGTATCAACCCGTTCATTTGTCGTGAATGATTTGGATACACTGATGATGATGATTCTTTGCGAGGATGTACATGCCTGCAGGCAGTGCGCTTACATCCAAGGTCACGAGGTTCTGATTCGTTTGCGTTTTCACAACGCAATGGCCCATGGCATCATACACACTGATGAGTGAAGTCTGACCAGCGCTGCAAGGAACATAAAGCAGGTTGCTTGCGGGATTGGGATAAGCGCCGATATTCTCTGCCGGACTTTCTTCCCGAATATCCACGCCACTAGAAAAGATCGCGTGAAACTCATGCTCCGCACGCGCCGGAGAAAACACACCGGCATCTGCATTCTCGGCGTATATGTAGAACTGCATGCTATCGCCTGACATCGTAACCTGCGCGCCATAAACTCCATCACCAGACATGTCATCGCCATGCGCGCCATCGTCCAGCATAGGTATGCGCACAAACTTCGCAGCAGTGCTGTGACGCTTCCCGATCCAAACAGACTGTGCTCCTGATGCCGTTGCAGTTACATAGAATGACTCGCCAACATCCGGTGTTACATCACTCGATTGCCAACTTGCAATTACCGGCGACGACAACGTGTATTCAGCATCGGCCGAAAGAAAAGCCGAGCGCGCGTTCATCAGCGTTACTAGGCCCGATACCTCATAGTTGCCGATATCTACGGCAGATTCCATGGCGCTATCAAAGTCGCTGTCAGAGAAGAATTTGTTGGCGTCGTCATACACCGCGCCGCTTATGAGTTGTTGCATCACATTCGCACGGGCTTCATAATTACCGGAAGCAATCATTTCTGATGCAATCGTGCGAACATGCGCCAAGTACATTCTGCGATACATCGGATCATTCATCAAGGCTTTAATCAACGGCCAATAGCTATCGTTGCCATGTACCACAATGGGCATGGCTTGCAGTTGACTGATGTCGAGCGAGCCCATGCTGCTGTTGCCACTTCCTAAAAAGGGAAAACCTCCGAAGCACATATTTAAATCCCAAACAACAGGATTGAATCTTCCTGTGGTATCTTGATAGAGATAATAGTTCTGCGCAAAGACGCCGGAGTAACTGTCCAAATTCACCATCACGGAATTGAAGGCCAGCATCCACAGCATGCGATCCACATCTACGTAGTCTGCAATTGCGGTTGGATTATTCGACAGCACATCACACAATTCTACCAGCTCATTCCAACCCCAATCCGATTTCAATTCATAGTAATTCATGTAGGAAGTGCTATCACCATCGATGTACTTCAAATTACTTTTCGTTGTCGGTCCCGGCGTAACGATTGGGTTTCCTTTAATCAGCACTCCATCCGCTGATTGAAAATGGTCTTCACAGAAATTTTTTCCAACGTGTTGATCATTGGAATAAAGACCGAGATAATTCCCATTGACATACACCTGGGCGAAATTCGATTGTGGTGCATGCATGTAGTTGCGTAGTATTTCATAGGCCAATACTTCGCGCACCATCGATGGGTCGGCGTAGGCGTTACTCAACTTAATGCTGCTGTGGCCTTGATAATCCTGCTCCACAAACTCATCGAGTGAAATGTGCAACGGATTTTTCGCGAAGGTCGAATCATAGGAACTATTGCCCTTATACTTTACACCCGGAAACGCATAGGTTGTACCGTTGATGCGCACTGAGTCGGCGAGCGTGTAGTCATCCGCACCCAGCTTGGCGGTATCCAATTGGTAATCCCAATTATCAGCAGCAAAAAAAAGCTCGATCTGCTGAATGGTTTCAACGTCATAAAAATTCTGTTGCGCCCGGACATAGACGGCACATGCACAGAACAGAATCATGAAGCTGAAAAAACGTGGCATCACAGGCGTTGAATTTTGATAGAATCCACATGACCATCGGCATGGAATAGCCTTGCATAGTAAATTCCTGATGAATGTGTGGTCATGTCGAAAGCAAAGCTTCTTGCACCAACAACATTGACCTGCTGAACTACTCGTCCAAACGCATCCATCAGCTGTGCCTCCTTCACATGGCCATCAGGGACCATAAACTGCGTGAGCCCATCCGTTGGATTCGGATAAACAAGCGTTATCTCAACGAACGCTTGATCAATAGTGTTGACCACGCACGCCTCACAAGCGGCATAGCATACCGTTGGTAAAATGGTATGCGTTTCCAAAATAAGATTCCGATTTCCCTCTGCATCTGTGCATGAATCGGGTACCAATTCTGCATCCGTGATTTGATCTCCGTTGATGAAATGATAACTGTAACTTCCTGCGGGCGCGTAGGCAATCACTTCATAGATGCCATCTACAAAACTGTACAAGATGTTGGTTGTCGGATTCCATGCATTAAAATCTCCCGCAACGTGAACCCCTTGCGAAGACACCGTTTCTTGTTGCATATCCACCAAAAAACGCATGAGCTGCAAACCGGCAGGAGCATTTTCACCGAATTTCAATGCTCCAATAAAGG
>JBKCDO010000061.1:0-7578 GCA_046304755.1 Flavobacteriales bacterium | reverse complement strand
AGACCAACGTATACACCCCCGCCGGTAATTGAACAGTGCTCACTTCAGCACGCCCGCCGGAGAAATTTAATGACCCCGATGCTACGACTCTGCCCGTCAAATCCATCACGCGGTAGGTCTTGCTGCCGCTGGTATCGCCTTGCAGAAACAATGGCTCGGAGCATGGATTGGGGAATACTAATAGGCCCTGTGCCTCAGCATGTGCAACTGAACTCAAGCATTCAATTTGCGTTTCGGTATTCGACTGCGGGCTGTCGTAATTCTGGATCACTGCGAGTCCTGCAGCATTGTCGCGCAGGTAATAATCAAAATAGGCAAGCAACAGCGCATGTGTAATACTCTGCTGCTCCTCGCGGCTCAATCCATTAAATCCAAACTCCCCAAAATCACACAACGATCCGCTATCGGCATAGCCGCAATGCGAGCCGTCTATAATATTCACAAAGTACTTGCAAGCACTTGCAGTGCCTTCATAGATAGGTGTATGGTTCGTCGCCGGAGCCGTCACAGCGTCGCTGCTACCCGAAAAAACGAGGGCGGGGACTATAACATTCGACGCGGCTGCAATGGCCGACGGATTCGTTTCCGCCGGAGCAAGCCCTGCTATGCAATCGACACTTTCGCTGGTGGAAGCCGCCAGCCACGTCGAACCGCCGCCCATACTGTGACCCATAATAGCACAACGATCGACAAGGTGATTGTAAAAAAGCGAAGCCGCATTCGCACTCTCGTCATAAAAATGATCGGCCATAAACGCAAGGTCCAATCCGAAGTCATTGTGCACGGGTGCAAACCCGCCCTCCGTTTCCACATAAATCAACACATAGCCTTCGGCCACCAGCACATCGGTGATGTTCTGATACGCGGTGTAATCCATCACGAATCCGTGACCAAAAACAACGAACGGAAACGTACCGTCAGCCAATGAAACATTGTCCCCTGCTGTCACCGCTGGATAATAAATCTCTACACTGATCGCCCGGTTGCTACGCGCCGGATCGGTGAACGTCGTCGATAAATGTCCAACCGCAAATTGAGCCGACATAACCGACGACAACAAACAACAGAAAAAAAGTAGTGATGATCTCATGGCCTTTTGATTTTCGTAAATGAAATAATTGAATTGCGTAATTCCCAGTGAGCATGCAATGTATAATTCCCCGCCGGCAATGGCTTCACCAGCTCATCGAGATAAGCGATGCCATGACCATCCGTCAATACAATTCCCGCTGCGTCATCACACCGCCGGCCCGCTGCATCATACACGGTGAACGCCACCGCACAATTCTTCGCATCTGCCAAAGTCACCGTCATGCGATCATCACAGGGATTCGGAAACGCATTCATCTCAAAATCGCCGAAAGCCTCTTCATTGGTCAGCAACAATTCTCGCGCAACATAAAAATCCGGGATACCATAACCAAGCGCATCATCCGGCTGACCGTACAGCGATGCACTGCGCACAATGGCATCGCGAATGGCCTCTTGGCTCAAATAAGGGAAGGCCTGCATCAAACAAGCGCTTAAGCCCGCCATAACAGGCGAACTGAACGAGGTGCCATTCCCCGTTGATATCGTTGAATCCAGCGCGGCAAACGCAGCCGCCTGCCCCATCGCAGCAACCGTTGGCTTCACCTGCCCATCAGCTGAGGGACCATAACTGCTAAACCACGCATGTTCTTCGTTGGCGTTGACCGCTCCCACGCAAAGAATATCATCGGCATCGCTCGGCGCAGTAATATACCGCCACGGATCATCCCCAGAATTACCGGCGCTGTTTACCACCAGAATACCCTTCGCTGCAGCGATGTCGGCGGCAATGGAACAGCGTGTCGTGTTGCCGTCCATGTCGGCGTAGGTATGATTCAACGCCGGATCATCAAACAGCGAGTAACCCAAACTGGAATTGATAACATCAATACCCAGACTATCGGCATATTCGGCAGCAGCCACCCAATTGTCCTCCTCTACGGGATATTCCGAGAAGGGATCCTCTGTTCTGAACAAGTAGTAATTCGCCTCGGGCGCAGTGCCCACCAGTTGACCGGGCAGATAAGCCGCCATGATGCTCAGCACATAGGTGCCGTGATTATTCAACCCGTAAATGGTCGAGTCGTTATTCCACACAAAATCCTTCACGCCTTTGATTCTGCCTTCCTGGCGCAAACGCTCAAAGGCAGGCAAGATATCGGTGCGGTTCCACCCTGCATCAAACTGTGCGATGTCGATACCTGCCCCGCGATAACCCAGCGCATGAAGCCATTGACCGTTTAGCATTTCAATCTGACGCCAACCCAGACCATACTCCGGAAACGTATCACACAAGCGCGATGATCGCAACTCATTGACCGGTGAAACTTCGACATCCCATTTGTGCGATTGACCAACGACTCCTTCGGCATGCGTTGACTTCACCTCAGCCACAATCGGCAAGGCGCGAATGGCCTCTATGGCCAGCGAATCTTCTGTTTGAATGGTAATCGCGTTGAACCACTTGCTCTTTTGATGCAGGCTCACAGCTCCTGTATTCAGCACTTGTGCGATGTAATCGGGATTCACAGGAAGATCCCGTTCGTCAAAACCGATTCCGAGTCTGTCCCTCCGTCCAATGCATTTCCAGGAAAGAAATTCCTCCGGGCGTGAAATACTATAGGGCGAGTTGTTTTTATCCGTGAAACGCACCCAATACTTACCGGGTGCTGTTTGAGCTAGGGAAAGTGTGCCTGCGAACACGCACACGATAACAACCAAGAGTAGGTGACTTGCGGACTTAAGCATGCCCGCCGAAGATAGACAAGTTATTTTTCTGCCGCGCGGGTTTTTACCAATTTACCGTCCGACCACTCTTCCACTTTTTCAATATTACCATTTTCGCGGAAATAAACGACCTCACCTTCCAACTTATCATCGAGGTAATCGCCCTTCATTTTCACCTGCGTGCCTTCGAGTTTTTCACGGTACACAATCCCCAGCTCCATGTCTTCTTTAGAGGCCGGAACCTGAACGAATTGCCCCACATCGTACCACTCGGTGAACGGACCATTCTTCAACCCGTTATCATAAGAATACTCCGACTTTGGCAGGTTGCTTTCGTAGTACTCCTTAAACGTGCCGTTTTCATACTTGCGCTTGGTTTCCTTGCCAAGCTTGAAAAGCACTGTCACCTTGGGCTTGCCATCAGCGTGATTGTAATACCACGTGCCATCCTGTAACCCTTTGATGTATTTCCCCTCGCAGTCGACAACGCCTGAATCAAACCACTGCTTGTAAGCGCCTTCCTTTTCATCCGCACCGTAGGTTCCTTCCGCTTTTTTCTTTCCGTTTTCATAATACTCGGTGAAAGCCCCTTCCTTTCGTCCGCCCTTGTATACCTCGACTTTCAGCAGTTGACCGGTTTCAAAGAAATACTTGCACGAACCATCGAGCAGCGAATCCTTGAAATTCTCATCAGCGATGAGCTTGCCTGCTTCACTCCACAATTTCCAATTGCCGTCTTTGCGCTTCTGCATAAAACGACCTTGCGATGCCTTGGTCACACCATCGGGGTGGAAGAAAGTAGCGTCTACCACAACGGTATCCTGCACATGCACCATCAGCGCCGAGAGTGTGCCATCGGGATAAAAGCGCTGCCATTCGCCGGTGGGCTTTCCATGGTCATACTGGCCCTTGTATAAAAGATTGCGGGTATCTTTCCATTGCTGCACCCAGAGACCGTCGCGCTTTCCTTTGGAATCCTTTTTATTAAAATCCACACCGGGCTGTCCTGCCGGATAAACCGTTCCCGGCTTGGGCTGGGCCTCCATCAGGAGGAAGGATCCGATGGCGATTACAAAACAAATAAGCCTAATCATGCTGCTGTCTTTTCAAGGGTTCAAAAATGCACCTGCCTAGGGTGTTTCGAAGAGATGTGCGTAAGTACGCTCCATCTGTGCAAAACAACGGTAGTTGCTCATCCAAAATTGCATGCTAATTTTGCGCGCCAATCGAACCATTCGATTAATTCCTAAAAAAGATTCAAACATGAAAGTAACCGTAGTAGGTGCAGGCAACGTAGGCGCTACCTGTGCTGATGTTCTCGCTCATCGCGAGATTGCCAATGAGATTGTGCTTGTGGATATCAAGCCAAATTTTGCAGAGGGCAAAGCGCTCGACATCTGGCAAACATCACCCATCAATTTGTACGACAGCCGCACCATCGGTAGCACGGATGATTACAGCAAGACAGCTGATTCGGATGTGGTGGTGATCACCTCAGGTCTTCCGCGTAAACCGGGGATGAGTCGCGACGATTTGATCGCGACCAACGCCGGCATCGTGAAGACGGTTACCGAGAACGTCATTAAGTATTCTCCAAATGCGAAGATTGTAGTTGTAAGTAATCCGCTCGACGTGATGACCTACTGCGCATTCCTCACAGCCAAAGTGGATAGCAGCCGTGTATTCGGAATGGCCGGTATTCTCGATACCGCCCGCTACCGCGCGTTTTTGGCTGAAGCATTGAACTGCTCACCCAAAGACATTCAGGCGGTGCTCATGGGTGGCCACGGCGATACCATGGTGCCACTTCCACGCTACACAACCGTAGGTGGTATTCCGGTTACTGAATTGATTTCAGAAGAAAAATTGAACGCCATCGTTGAACGCACGAAAACAGGCGGTGGTGAAATCGTGAACCTATTAGGCACTTCAGCATGGTATGCTCCTGGAGCTGCTGCTGCACAAATGGTGGAAGCCATCGTGCGCGACCAGAAGCGTATTTTCCCTTGCTGCGCGTGGTTGCAAGGCGAGTATGGATTGAAAGACATCTACCTCGGTGTTCCTGTTGTGTTGGGTAAAAACGGTATCGAGAAAATCATCGAACTGCAATTGAATGAAAGCGAAAAAGCATTGCTCGACGCTTCAGCCAAAGCAGTGAAGGAAGTAATGAACGTGCTCGACACGATGAACGCGAAAGCATAACACACCTGCATAAGAATCGAAGGCCGCTCACCAGCGGCCTTCTTCGTTTTTAAGAGCTCACGTATATTCGGGCCCAAAATCAACTCAATGACCAGAAGAATTTTATTCCTCATGCTCACCGTAGCGACGATCGCCTTTTCCTGCGGTAAGATTAATCCCTGCGGTAATGTGCAATGCGCCAACGGCGGCGAATGCAAACACGGCACCTGCTATTGCCCGGTGGGTTACGATGGCGACTATTGCGACCAGGAAGTTCGTCAGCGCTATGCGGGCTACTACCGCGGCACCTTGGTAAAAGACAATGTGGTTTATCCTGACTTCATCTTGACATCCTCCGCAGAAAGCGTGTTGAGCACACGCCTGCGCTTTAGCCAGGTCTACGGCGATTTTCTATTGAACACCTATTTTGAAATCCCGGTTCAGCAATACAGCGATGGCAATTCAATTGTGAATGTTAGCGGCGGCCAAGGCATCTGCGATGGCGAAATCCTGCAATACGAGTACTCGTATACCAAAGACGGTGTCACCTATACCGGCTCCTTCGATGGCTACAAATTAATTTAAGCTCAATCTCAGCATAAAAAAAGAGGCGCCTGTTGGACGCCTCTTTTTTTTATATTTCATCTGCACTCTAAATACGGAATGATAGAACTTAAAAGCATTCGCGCATTCGTGATTACCAATCATTCGTGCATTCGTGGCTTTAATAAGTCTACTTCTTCTTCGGCTCAGCAACCGGCTTCTTCACTTCGGCAGCCTTCTTTGCTGTTCCCTTTGCAGGAGCTGGTTCTACAACAGGAGCGACAACAGGCTCAGGGGCCGGAGTAGGCTCAACCTTTGGCTTCTTCTTCACGTACTTCAACTCGTCAACGATATTCTTACCACCCATCAGCTTTTCCACCACGAAAAGCACATAGCGAATGTCAACTGAAATCGTGCGCTGCAACTCCGGCTCAAACGCGATATCACCGCTCATCGCCTCCCAGTTACCATCGAAAGCAATACCCACGATGTTGCCATCACCATCAATCACGGGACTTCCGGAGTTACCACCGGTGATGTCGAGGTTATGAATGAAACACGTTGGCAGTTCACCCTTGGCATTCGCATAACGACCAAAATCTTTCTTCGTAATCAAATCCGCCAACTTATCCGGCACCACAAATTCAGGATTCGTGTTGTCACGCTTCTCCATGATACCGGCAGCCGTGGTGTAGAAATCGTAATGCACCGCATCCGCAGCTTTATAGTCATCCACTACACCGTAGGTCACACGCATCGTGCTGTTCGCGTCAGGCGCATAAGCCTTGTTGGGATTCATTTCACGCAAACCGGCCACAAACTGACGCATGCCTTTGTTGAACTTCTGCTGCGGGTTGAGCGAACGGAAATTCATCGCATGTGCACTTGCACTCGACGCAGCCATATAAGCCAAGTCTTTATCAATCACCTTCGCGCTGGGCTTTTCCAAAAACTTCATCAGGCGATCCTTATTCACGAACACCGATGTTTCGAACAGCTTATTAGCATACGCCAATACGCTGCCTTTGTACTTCGCATCGAGTGTCGCATGCCATGTTGGACGATCGCCGGTGATGCGCTCGCGGTACAACGTTGTGAGATTGACGAAAACCACTTTGTCAGTCTCCATATCGTATTCCTTGAAATGCGCATCGATATCAGCCTGTAACGAAGCCAATCCTTCGTTACGCTTAGCCTCATCTGTTTCGGCCAAAATCTGCTTCACTGCCTCGCCCATCTCTGCAGCGAATGCCATGAATTCAGCGCCACCGATACCGCATAGCGATGAATACGTTGAAGCCTTCACATAAGGATCCCACTCGGTGTAATACTCTTGGATAGACTTCAAAGTCTCGCCGTACTTCGACTTCGTTGTTCCATTACCATTCATCCACTTGGTAAAATCACCTTCAATTTTCGCCTTGTCACTCTTCACATCCAAACGCTTCAGTCCACGGGTTTGACCGATGTAATACTTCCAACCGTTAGCGGTTGAAGCGTACTTCGCAGCATACATCAGGCGCACGCGCGCATCTTTATCCATCACGCTCTTCCAGCTTTCCAGCTTAGTGCCCAGACATTCGATTAAGGCAGGATTGCGCGTTTCCACAGCCTGCTCGATACCATAAGAAGTCAGGTAACGTGTGGTACGACCGGGGAAACCCATGATCATGGTGAAATCACCTTCTTCCACACCATCAATATTTACGGGCAAGAAATGCTTCGGCTTGTAAGGCACATTGTCTTTGCTGTAAGCAGCAGGCTGATTGTTCTTGTCAGCGTAAATGCGCAACATCGAGAAGTCACCGGTGTGACGCGGCCACATCCAGTTGTCGGTATCACCACCGAACTTACCTACGCTCTCGGGCGGATTTCCAACCAAACGGATGTCGCTGAACGTTTGATACACCATCATGTAGTATTCATTGCCGTAGAAGAATGACTTCACTTCTACTTCATACATGCCGTTGTTTGTATTAGCAGCTACCAACTCTTTATTCTTCGCAGCCAATGCCTTGTCACGATCTGCCTCGGACATGCCATCGTTCACGACAGACAACATTTGGTTGGTCACATCATCAATGCGAACGAGGAAGG
>JBKCDO010000060.1:0-7782 GCA_046304755.1 Flavobacteriales bacterium | reverse complement strand
CACGCCGCATAAAAGTGGCAAAACACCCGCGAGGTTCGAAGGCCGAGGTCCCCAGAACCCCATCCTCCCCCCTGCCACCCTCGCCCTTATTTAGCAACTTTTATCCGTCGTGCACGTATTAAGCCTATAAATTAGTGCTATGGATTTCGCACCCGATAAAAATATCAAGCCCAGCAAAGGCCAGGTACTTTTAGCTGAGCCCTTCTTGAACGATCCGTATTTCAAGCGTACGGTAATCTTCTTGTGTGAGCATAACAACGATGGTTCTTTTGGATTTGTGTTGAATAATTACATCAACATTGATCTGGAGCAAATCATGGAAAACATGCCCTCCTTCCAGGGACGCATCAGCATTGGTGGACCGGTAAGGAATAGCAATCTTTATTACTTGCACACCCTGGGAGAAAAAATTTCGGATAGCGTAGAAATCATCCCCGGAGTTTACATGGGCGGAAATTTCGACATTCTCAAAAAGATGCTCTTTACCGGTGATGTCAAAAAAGATGAGGTGCGTTTCTTCGTGGGATACAGCGGCTGGTCGCCCGAACAATTGGAAAACGAAATCAAGAGTAAGTCGTGGTTCGTAGCAAACGTTGCTAAGGAAACCCTCATGAACAGTGATAACAATGATCTTTGGAAAACCATCCTGAAAGGCATGGGTAAGAAAGGCGAAATGATTGCTAACTTGCCTGACGATCCATCACTGAATTAAACCATGCATCGAAAACCCAGGGGCTTTAGAAATCACTACCGTAGTAACATGCCCTGGACGGAAGTAGCCATCAAGGATACCCGTAGCATTTTCAATGATCTTCTCGCTTTTTTTCGCAATGGAGGCAGTCTGCCCGCTATTGTTGTATTTCCGGATTATCCCAGCAAGAAGACTACCCTATTCAAAATAGCGCGCCGACTGCGCTTTCGCATCACCAACAAACGCTTGAAGCGTCCACGTCTGGTCATCTGGTTTCACGATACCACCAATGCATCCTCAGCGCTACTCGAACAACACTATCCGCAACAACGCGTCTTGAATGCCGGTTGCACCGATATTTCCAAAACCACCGTTGACCGCATTCATCAGGCAATATTTGGCTACAATACGTTCATCGACCCTAAAACGCATCATGGACAGGCTGTCGAGAAAAGCGATATCAATGCGCTTCACGATGGCTCCATTGTGCGCTGCCCGCTGAATACACCCAAAGCCAATGCTGTCTATCAAGTGGTCATCGACAATAGCACAGGCTCGGAATTCCTTGACTACCGCGTGCCTGTTATCGGTCACGCAATACCACTGGTTTATGCCAAATACAAGCACGAAGCAGTGCGCTTTACCAACGATGTTCACCGCTCAGAGTTACTGGAAGTAAATGCGATTTTCTCTCCGGAAGAACAAGCGCATATCATCCGATTCACGCAAGCCATGGGAGCTGATTTCTGTGAACTCGATGTCCTTCGCGATAACGCCTCGGGAAAAATCTATGTCATCGACGTCAACAAAACACCTTACGGTCCGCCTAAGGGACTGGGTAAACGCAATCACTTGCGCGCCATCAGCAGACTGAGTGATGCTTTTCGACAGGCATTTCTCAACGTGTAACCTACACACTGAGTGATTTAATTTTTCCTGAAACCTTCATGGTAACGTAATCGCGCTCAGGCGATGCTCCGCGAGCCGGAGAATATTCGCGCGCGTAGAAGATGATCTGCAAGTGAAGCTTAATCCACGTGTGCTCCGGGAACAACCGTTTGGCATCACGCTCGGTTCGCACCACACTACTTCCATTGCTCAGCCCCCAGCGGTAGAGCATGCGGTGAATGTGTGTATCAACGGGAAAGGCGGGAACGTTGAAGGCCTGAATCATCACCACACTTGCTGTTTTGTGACCAACACCGGGCAACGCCTCCAGTAGTTCAAGCTCATCCGGAACCACACCATTGTAATGTTCCAACAGCAGCTGAGATAATCGGTGAATATTTTTACTCTTGGCTGGTCCTAATCCGCAAGGACGCACAATCGCTTCAATTTCAGCCGGCGTCAATTTCACCATGTCGAACGGATTATTCGCCAGTGCAAACAACTTGGGTGTAACCAGATTTACCCTCGCATCGGTGCATTGAGCGCTCAATAAAACAGCGATAAGCAGTGTGTATGGATCGCTGTGATCCAATGGAACCGGTGGATCCGGATATAAACGCTCCAGCTCCGACAAGATGTAGTCAACCTTTTCCTTTTTGGTCATAGCTGTTAGCGACGAAATTCCTGTTTGACTAAATCCTTATTGAAGATCAAGGTTTGCGTTGAACTGTGCATAATCAAATCGACGATGTTTTGTTGCTCAGCGTATTGAGACACCAGCACATCATTAAATACCTGCAACGTGCTGAAATCCGGTGTTCGATAAAACTCCAGATAACAGAAGGTCATATCGCCGTCAACCTCCTTCCCTACCCATCGCCATTCGATGGGCTTGCCATCGGCCGTGATGCGAAAATGCTCGCGCAAGTAGCGCTCAATGCGCGTATCGGCGTCAGTCGTTTCGCGGTCAGTGCCTAGGCGCATTTCTCCGGACTGAGCCCCGCCAATGGCCAACTCCAAATCATCGGTAAACACTTTAGCGGTGACCTCAAACTGCGCGGTGCGGGCATTGTATTCAATCATGGTTTTCGACACGTAAAATTTGTGCACAAAACCAAAAAGCAGAGGAAGCATCAAGACCATTAGCCCCGTTACCCAAAATTTCCGGTTGTTCTCTATGTTAAAAAGCATGTACAAGTTTAGGCTGAGATTGCCTTCACGCTTCACGTACCGATTTAATTTTGTGGCATGTCAAGGATCTTAACCCAACAGCAAATCGACCGAGCTCAGGCACTTATTCACGGTGCCCGGAAAATTGTCATCACTACGCATAAAAACCCGGATGGGGATGCCATCGGTTCAGCCATGGCTATGCATCATTTCCTGAAGACCCTGGATAAAGAAGTGACCACGGTTGTGCCCGATCATGCACCTGATTTTTTGCATTGGGTAAAGGACTATCATCAGATCCTGGCATTTGACCAACAGCCCGATCAGATTCGCACAGCCATCTCAGAGGCAGACCTTCTTTTTTCGCTCGATTACAATCATCTTCCGCGTGTCGGCAACGATCTCTGCCCTGTGCTCGAAGCATGTGACAAACCCTTCATCTTAATCGACCATCATCAGCAGCCCGGTGAATTTCCGGAAGTGATATACAGCGACACCAAAGCCTGCAGCACCTGCGAGATGGTCTATCGGTTCATCGAACAGTGCGGATGGAAAGGGCATATCAACATCGATGTTGCCGCTTGCATTTATTTGGGAATAATGACCGATAGCGGATCGTTTCGCTTTCACAATGTGTCGGATGACACCCATCGCATTGCCGGTGAAATGATTGCCCTAGGCCTTGATCATGCAGAAATCCATCGGCAGGTGTATGATGTCAATCTCATGGATAAACTCAAATTGATTGGTTACGCGTTGAGTGAAAAACTCGTGGTGATGCCTGACCAAGCCACCGCGTTTATCAGTCTTACAAAAGAAGAACTCCAGCGCTACAATTACCGTCAAGGTGATACCGAGGGGCTCGTTAATCAGGCGCTTTCTATCAAAGGAATTAAGCTAGCAGCATTTTTCCGCGAAGGCAGCAATGAAATCAAAACTTCATTCCGTTCGAAAGGAAGTTTCGATGTGAATGCATTTGCCCGGGCCAATTGGCAGGGCGGTGGCCATATCAATGCTGCCGGCGGCATGAGCGCTGAAGACATGCCATCCACGCTCGAAAAATTTCAATCACTGGTGCATCAACACGCTCACGACATTCTTGCTTCATGAGTAAATTCTTTTCAATCCTAATTCTTGTGCTGATGGTAACTGCCTGCAAAGAGCGCAACCAGCGGACCGTGACCGAATCGGACATGGCTCGGGCGCAGCAGGAACTGATCAAGGAAAATCGCAAGCAGCATACCGACGAGATGAAGAACATTAAAGCGTTTGTTGCGGATGCACAATGGCCTATGCAAGAAACTGCTACGGGATTGCACTATTGGATCTACGAACCTACTCAAGGAACTCAGGCATTAAAAGATCAACACGTGCTCATTGCCTATAAAATCAGTTTGTTGGATGGTACGCTCTGTTATGAGGCTTCACCGGCAAATCCCAAGGATGTATTCATTGGACATGATAATGTCGAAACGGGATTGCATGAAGCCCTTCAACTCATGCACGAAGGCGAAAAAGCCAGGTTCATTTTTCCCTCCCACCTGGCTTTCGGATTTACCGGTGATTCGGGAAAAATTCCTCAGAATGCCTCAGTGATTTATGATATTCACCTGCTAAAAATCCTTCCATGAGCATAACCGAGTGTCTTCAAAGAATCGCATGGATTCTAGCTGCCGTGTTGCTTTTGTCCGGTTGTGATGACGGCTGGGAACCCGTCGGTGACGACATTGAGAAACGACTTGTAGCTGTCGGCGATTGCTCGCCCTCCATGAAGGAAGCCATTTATTTTGTCATCAACACCGAATACCGCGTGAGCAAACCACCGGCAATAAAGAGTGAAGGGACCTTCACCATCATTTATCATAACCTCAACGATAAAACACTGCTCCCTTGGGAAGACTCCTTGCATTGGCGTATCAGAGATGAATTGCTTGAGATGAACTGCGGCGATGCCATAGTCTTCAGCACCCCTATCAGTTCCGTAAACAAATCGTTTCTCGTTGGATACAATGAATTGCCTGCTGATCGGGGCAATGATTTCATTGAAATTCACCTGAAAATCATGAAGACCTTTGATGAGCAAGGCTATCGTGATTACTTACTCAGTAGCGCGCAGCACGATGAAATGCCCGAAACCGAGGCCATCGAGTTACTCTTAATGAACAATACAGCCGTTGCCTACGAGAAACATGGGGATTGCTTCATTCAATCCATCCAACAAGGCACAGGAGATACCATAGGTCTTGGCAGTGAAGTAACCATTGCCTACACTACGTTTTTGTTGAACGACAAACCCCTCGACAAACCTACCGAACTGCAATACACCTTTGGCCGCCCCGAGCAAGTGGTAGAAGGTCTGAACTACGCGCTAAGCATGATGCGCGCCGGTGATGAGGCCATCGTATACCTTCCCTCTTACCTTGCTTTCGGTGAAGATGGCAGCACCGGCGGAGTGGTTCCACCCAAAACCCCGGTTTACTTCAAAGTGAAGGTCGTGGATGTGAAAAACTAATTTTTTTCGGATTCAAACAGAACATTTTAGCGTCATCTTGCGTTCAAAGGGTAAATCACTCCACCCGGAATGAAAAACGCATACCTTATCCTTCTGCTTGGCTTTGTGCAGCTTACTGCGCAGGCACAGGACAATTTAGGTATTGCCGGCAGTACTCGCTCTCCCGTTAACACGCTTTGGAATAATCCCTCAACCATTGTTGATTCACGTGCATTCATCGATTTTCAGTTAGCCGGCATCAGTGCGTTTGTCAAAAATGACCTCGTTTATTTGCGCGGTGGTGAATTGTCGGTTGCGAATTTCGATACCATGACCACCGTTCCACTGCGCAAGCAGAACACACCATACTCCGCCTTTGTGGACATGCAAGTGGGTGGTCCATCGCTCACATTCGCTGTAAAACAGCATGCCTTCGGACTGAGCACTGCTGTTAGAGTCGTCACCGATGTGCGCGGCATTCCGGCCAAAGCCTATGACTGGGCACAAAACGGATTCGACAATAAAAACGAAATCGGAAAAATCAATAGCGTTAATAATATTCGCACCAATGCGCTGGCTTGGGGTGAATTGGGTTTTACCTACGGAACCATCATTGCTCGTCAGGGATTCTCCATGACCCAAGCCGCCATCACCGTTAAAAAACTATACGGATTCGCAGGTGCAGGTGTTCGTTTGGATTCGTGGACCTACATGATTCAGGACAGTGGCCGCATTGAAACAAAAGAGTTTATCGGACAATATGGCTTCAATGATCCCTCTTCCGGAATTTTTAATGGTGAAGGCTGGGGTGCCGACCTTGGAATTACATACAAAGTCCGCCATAAATCTTCAGAGGATTATGTGCCGCATTCACCTTGCACCGATGGAGATTACCTCTATCGCATTGGCGTTTCCTTGTTGGATGTTGGTCGTATCAAATTTAAAGAACCATTTTACACCAACAACTTTTCACAAAATCAAAGTTCGATTTGGGAGGATTATCAAGGCACACAAGCCGATGACCTGGAGGACATCGATAGTCTTATTAACAACAACTTCAATTTGGTTGAAGAAAATGGATACCTCACGGATTTCTCCATGATGCTGCCGGCAGCACTTTCTGTTCAGGGAGATTTTAATTTGATCAGCAACTTCTATCTGTATGGCGTGTTGACCTATGGTGTGCCTTGGCTAAATCGCCTGGGCGTTCAACGCTCCGGTTATTTGGGTATCGCTCCCCGCTGGGAAACGAAACGCTTTGAAGCCTCGCTACCGGTTTCCATGTATCAATACAAGCGACCTCAAGTTGGGCTTTGCCTGCGTCTCAATAGTCTCATCATCGGAAGCGATGACTTGGGATCTTTCCTCTTGAAAAAAGACATTTACGGGGCCGATATCTATGTTAGTCTGAAGTACACCATCTTCAAACACTGGAAATGCGGAGCGAAAACCAAGCGCGTCAAATACACTCGTCAGCGCGGCTCACACGCTCCACCACCTTGCCCCGTGTGGTAGAACATTCCATGGTGCTTCACTAGGCAGAGAGCACATTACGCGTTACATTCGCGTTATGCAAGAATCACCCATTGATGTTCATGACTTCAGTGCTATGCGTCCATATTCGGACGAAGAACTGAACCTGGCCATTCAACGTATGATCCAAGAGCCTCTGCTGATCAAGATGATGAAGTGGGTCTATCCCGGCCTGCGCAAAGCGGAAATCATTCAGATGTTTGAGAACATCCGCAGCGTCAATCAATTTCAGGAAGAAATCAGCGCACCTGCCGTAAAGGTGATCACGCAGATGACCACCAGCGGTGTGTCATTCACCAATGAATCGGCTATCGAATCTGATCAAGCGTATTTATTCATTAGTAATCACCGAGATATTATCCTGGATAGTGCTTTATTAAATGTAAGCCTCATAGAGCGTGGAATTCCGACTACTGAGATTGCCATCGGTGACAACCTGCTCAAATTGCAACTCGTGCGTGATATAGTCCGCTGCAACAAGAACTTCATTGTCAGCCGTGATGTCAACACCAAGGAGATGTATTACTACTCTCTTCGCATGAGTAACTACATCCGGCATACCATTACTGAAAAGAAGACCTCGATTTGGATTGCCCAACGCGAGGGACGCAGTAAAGACGGTGACGATCGGACCGCAACAGCTTTATTGAAAATGTTTTCGCTGAGCGCTGAAGACAGTCTCGAAGAAAGTTTGAGATCATTGCACATTCTGCCTATGTGTGTGAGTTATGAATTTGACCCTTGTGATTTATTGAAGACCAATGAGCTCATGCATCTTCGTCACTTCGGCAAATACGAAAAAAAGCAGGGCGAAGATTTTAACTCCATGGTGACGGGTCTCACCGGGCACAAAGGACGCATCAACATCGCCGTGGGTAAGCCACTCGAAGAGGCATTCAATCGAATGGCGGCTATCACTAACAAGAATGAGAAATTCAAAGTGCTCAGTGAGGCCATCGATGACGAAATGCACCGTATTTACCATCTCTGGCCGAACAACTACATAGCC
>JBKCDO010000059.1:0-1885 GCA_046304755.1 Flavobacteriales bacterium | reverse complement strand
ATTCACTATTCACTATTCACTATTCACTATTTCACTATTTCACTATTTCACTTACAGCTTCACCGCATACTTCGCACGCATGCGCTCGATGTGTTCCTCCGGGATATCGTGTACGTTTTTGTTGCCGTGTCGATTCTCTGCGGTGAGCACATGCAGGCGATAGTCGTGCTCAGCGGCCAGCTTGAAATAGGGCTCCATCTCCCACTCCATCGTGAAGGTATTGTGTAGGATGATTTTTTGTGCATGGCTTTGCATAGCCAGCTTCACGCCTTCTTCACATTGCTTATAGGCCAGATGATTTTCTTGAAACCGAAAGTCGTAATGACCGCTTTCATCGGTGAAATAATCATCGACGCTGAATAAAGGATACTTCCCGTCTTCACTGAGCACATGAGCCAGCGTAGTTTTACCGCTGCCGGGCAATCCGCGAAGCAGAATGAGCTCACGCATGCGCTACCTTGAATTCGCTGGTGAAGTGAAACTCGAGCTCCGGATAGTTCTTGCGCTCCATATCCAGCATGAAGGATGACGGCGCGAGAAACACATCATTCTCATCCTTGTCCTTCACGATATTTTGTCCTTTGATGCGCTTGAATTCTGCGAGCTTATCGGGATGATCAGTGGTAATCCAGCAGGCCTTGTAGAATGTCTTGGGTTCGAACTCACACTTGGCGCCGTATTCATGCTCCAGACGGTAGCGAATCACCTCGAATTGCAGTTCTCCCACGGTGCCCACAATCTTGCGATTGCCGGGCTCCTGCACAAAGAGCTGTGCTACGCCTTCTTCGGTGAGCTGACGAATACCCTTCTCGAGTTGCTTGGATTTCATCGGATCCCTATTCACGAGTTCTTTGAAAATCTCGGGTGAAAAGCTCGGGATGCCCTTGAAAATCATCTCCTCGCCTTCCGTTAGCGTATCCCCGATTTTGAAGTTACCCGTGTCATAGAGGCCAATCACATCACCCGCATAGGCTTCATCAATGGTCGTTTTGGCCGATGCCATGAACGTGACCGGATTGGGATATTTAAAGTCCTTATCGAGACGAACGTGGTGGTAAAACTTATTGCGTTCAAAGGTGCCGCTGCACACGCGCAAGAAGGCGATGCGGTCGCGGTGACGCGGATCGATATTGGCGTGAATCTTAAATACGAAACCGGAGAACTTGTTCTCTGTTGGCTCTACCACGCGCACACTCGACTCACGGTGCTGCGGTGTGGGAGCGAGTTCCAGGAATTTATCCAGCAACTCTTTCACACCGAAATTATTCATCGCAGAGCCGAAAAACACGGGCGCCAGTTTGCCTTGAAGATATTTTTCACGATCGAAAGGATCGTAAACGCTGTCGATAAGCTCCACGTCTTCGCGCAGTTGATCGGCGTATTCGCCCACCAACTGATCGAGCGTCGGATCACTCAGATTGCTGATGGAAATAATTTCCTCACTCACTTTCGTCTTGAGTGATTCAAATAGGTTGATGGTTTTATCGTAGAGTTTGTATACGCCTTTGAATGAATAGCCTTTGCTGATAGGCCATGACAGCGGTTGCACTTTAATATTCAGCTCTACCTCCAATTCATCGAGCAGGTCGAATGCATCTTGTCCTTCAAGGTCCATCTTATTTATGAACACAATCACGGGCGTGTCGCGCATACGGCACACTTCCATAAGGCGGCGTGTTTGCGCCTCCACACCCTTCGAACTATCGATGACCAGGATAACACTGTCCACCGCGGTAAGCGTGCGGTAAGTGTCTTCCGCAAAGTCTTTGTGACCGGGAGTATCGAGCAGGTTCACCTGCATTCCGTTGTATTCAAATACCATCACGGATGTTGCAACAGATATTCCTCTCTGTCTTTCGATTTCCATGAAATCAGATGCGGCTGT
>JBKCDO010000058.1:0-9694 GCA_046304755.1 Flavobacteriales bacterium | reverse complement strand
CCTTTAAAACAGATTGCATTATGAACACAAAAACACACTTGGAGGAAATCAACATCTCTTATTCACTTACAGGAAAAGCCTTGTATGGTCAGGGTATCAGACATTCTAGAGATGCCTTTGATTATTTGAAGACTTTCTACTCAACAAACACCTTGCATTGCCAAGAGCAGTTTGTTGTGTTGTATCTCAACAAAGCAAATTGCCCACTAGGTGGTATTCCATTGTTTAAAGGGGGTCTATGCGCTACTGTAGTAGATTTCAAGTTGCTCTTGGGAATTGCGGTAAAAGCATTAGCATCAGGAATTATCATTAGTCACAATCATCCATCAGGTAATAACAAACCTAGTCCAGAGGATAGACAACTCACCACTAAGCTCAAAGATGCTTGTAAGCTCATGGATATCCAGTTGTACGACCACATCATTGTAACAGGTGAAGACAGCTATTACAGCTTTGCCGATGAAGGGGATCTTTAGCAAGTAAATCAATCAAGTTTAACCCGACCAACTTGTGCAGAAACTTGTACAAAAAAGAAAAGTAGGTACTAAGACACTGTTCCTCAGTAGCTCAGCTGGTTAGAGCACATGACTGTTAATCATGGGGTCCCTGGTTCGAGCCCAGGCTGAGGAGCCCAGGCCATCACATTTATATGTTGATGGCCTTTTTTTATGCGTAGCCCACCATTTAAATGGTGGGCTGAACGGTAGGCTTCTCAGCCAACCCCTCACCTCCATTCGTGCATTCGTGGCACAAAAACCTACCGCAACACCGTGAATGCCACGCGCACTCCCTGCTCCGTTACCAGACTATAAATACCGGCCGACCACAATTGCACATCAACCATGATCCGCATCTGAGCGATGATGCCCGAATACACCAAACTTCCTGATGCATCATATATCCTGTAATTACTCCCCACGCCCTGACCGAAATTCACTCGGATGAAATCGGATGCCGGATTAGGATAAACCGCACGACCCGCCGACATCCCAGAAGCAACACTGCCCAATACCACCGTGTACCCTTCCGACACCTCCGACTCACACACATCCTCTATTGAAATCACGGAATAAACACCATCCTCCGTTGCCAGATATTCAGAGCTCGTAGCTCCGTCAATCGTTTCTCCATTCAAAAACCATTGGTGACCTGAGGCATCATCCGATAGCAAGAGTTGTCCTTCTGCTGTAACCACCTCGGCCGTGATAACAGGCGTGGCAACATCCAGCACACTCAAGATTAAAACATCGCTCTGCGCGGAACATCCATTCTCATCTAATACCAACGCAGTCCATTCACCGGCTTGCGTTACCTCCAGCGCATTGATAAAATCAGTCGTGAACTCCACCCCATTCAACAACCAGGTGTACGACAAGGCAGATGACGCCTGCACATCCAATAACTGCGTTTGTCCGGCACATATATTCACATTACCCGTTGGTTCCAACACCACAGCAGGCACTTCAAATTGGACCACTTCAATGGATTGTGATAAGGCCACACAACCCGCGGCATTCGTCAGTTCCACACTGTAACTGCCCGGCATAGTGACTTGTAATTCCGACAACTCTTCGCCGGCAAGCACGCTATCGCCCATCATCCATACATATGCATTACCATCGGCCGCAGCGATAATTAATGTGTCCTGCCCACACAGCACCGGCCAATTGTTTTCGACCACCAAGGCACCATCCGGCAACGACTCCACGACAACATCCACACTATTGGAAAACTCACGACAACCATTAGCATCAGTAATACTCGCCGTGAAACTTCCCGATTCAAAAACGCTTAGGAGAATCTCACTCGCGCCGGCAACGGGCATTTCGTTATTTAACCATTCGATTGTTCCGGAACCTTGATCAACCGACAACTGCACTTGAGAGCCCGCGCAAAATAATGTCGGTCCATTGGCCACAATAGCCACCGTCTGCTGCGGGAAGTACTCCAGATATACCGAACCTGTAGTCGACTCGCACCCCGTAACGGTCTGAACGACCTGCGCATGGTATTCGCCGGCCGCAGAAGCCATCAACTCATTGATGGATTCTCCTGCAACGAGCACATCATCATGGTACCAGGCTATTTGTTGATTGTCCTGAATATTTGCAATAACCAAGAGACTATCTCCCTCGCAAATCGTTGGAATGCCGCTCCAGGTGAGCGAAACCAGAGGCAAGGGATGAATCTCCACACTCAACGGCGCCGAAGTACTCGCGCAGATTGACCCTTCATTGCCCGCCAATGTGTAACTGCCGCTTTGAGTCGCCTGATACTGTTCTTGGCTCGCCCCCGCGATAACAACGCCATCGCGATACCACTGCCAAACCACTTGGCTCCCCGCGCCGGCACCGGATGCCTGCAATATCACTGACTCTCCATTACAAGCCGTGTTGCCAGCGGGTATCACAATTTGAGCGTTCAAAGGGGATTGGATGATCACCTCAACAGGTGCCGATTCTAGCTGGCACAACAAGGAAACCACGATCACGGTATACACGCCCGACTGATTCGCCACGTAAGTTTCGGTCGTAGCGCCATCGATGTATTCGCCATCACGCAACCACGCAATTCCATTCGCTCCGGTTATGGTGGCCGTCAATGTTACCGCCTGCCCACAGCCAATGACCGGACTTGACTGGTCTATGACTACGCTCAACCCTGCTTCCCCGGAGGAAGCACGTCCATAGCCTTTATCCGAGGCCGCCCGCTGCGCCTGCGTCATCTCAGCAGAAACAACCAGCAGCAATACCAACACTATCCAACACTTTTTCATACTGCAAAATAAGTTCTTTTTCACCCATCATCACACCCAACATTCAGCACCCACTCCCCAGTACTCAGTACTCAGTACCCAGTACCCAGTATCCAGTCCCCAGTAATCAAAAAGGGCCACCTTGCGGCAGCCCCTTTGAATATTCATGTTTGCAGGTTTCGATTAGAACAACCAACCTAAACGGATCGTTGACTGGAAGTTTGGACCCCAACCTGAAGATTTGGTAGGGCTAGTTGCTTCCAATGGGTTACCAGGACCAATGATTGTCTGGTATTCAATCGCTGTACCTTCATTGTTCCAAGTAGCTTGGTAGAAGTCGATGTCATTCTGAGCATCTGGACGACCACCGGTGCTCTCTGGACCAGTGCTGTATTTCCAAGCGTCTTCGTTGCTAGCTGTAGTTTCACGATCCTTGTAAGACGTGTTGTGGAAACCAAGGCTAACTTCAGCACCCAAGTAGAAATTGTCAACAAAATAGAAGTCAACACCGGCCAACGCATTCAAACCGAATGAGCTAGAACCGTTCTTTACAGTCATGTCCCAAGTCTGCCAGTTTTCAGGCTTCGACTGATCATCAGCGTTGTTTGAGTTGTGGAACTCACGCGTCATCTCAGAGCTAGACATTGAATACGCCAACTCAGCACCTACGTATGGAGACAGACGATCTGTACCCTGGAAGTGCATCTCATAACCCGGACGGATTGAGAAGTTGAACGACTTCATGCTCTGGTTCAATTCAGGAAGTACCACTTTGGCACCATCTGAACCATCAACTTGTGTCTGCTGCTCATACACCTCAGACATGTTGGTACCACCGATGTTGAAACCAACACGGATAGCACTGCTTTCACTGTTAAACATACGGAAACGGAAACCGTTTGGCATGCCGATCGGAGAACCTCCGAATGGATTAAACTCCACTTCAAGGTTCTTTTCTCCACCTTGAAACTTCTGAGCTTGTGCACCTACCGCAGCGGTTGCAACCAGTGCGATAAACAAAACTGCTTTTTTCATATAAATTGAATTTTGGATTTGTACCGACAAACATCTGATGAATTCACTCACCTCACATGTTAAAAAGTGGACTTTTTCAACAATAGGGTTGTGAATTTGTTAATAACCTCAAAATCACTCAACAGTAACGCTCTTGGCGAGGTTTCTTGGTTGATCTACGTTGCATCCGCGCATCACGGCGACATGATACGAAAGCAGCTGAAGCGGGATAACCGACACAATCGGCACCAAACTGTCATCTGTTTTCGGGATTTCAATGGAATGATCCGCCAACTCACTAACGGTTTTATCCCCGGCAGTCACAATGGCAATCACCTTTCCTTTACGTGCCTTGACCTCTTGTATGTTGCTCACGACCTTCTCATAGGAATGACCATGGGTAGCGATTACAAAGACCGGCATTTCCTCATCAATCAAGGCGATTGGGCCGTGCTTCATCTCGGCTGCGGGATATCCCTCCGCATGGATGTAAGAAATCTCTTTCAACTTCAACGCGCCTTCCAGCGCTACCGGGAAGCTGTAACCACGACCAAGATAAAGCGCGTTGCGGTGATCCTTGTAGATCTCCGCGATGGTTTCAACTATGGCATTCGTCTTCAACACCTCCTCCACTTTATCCGGAATGGTGCTCAACTCCGCCATCAAGCGGTGCAAACGCTCTTTCGTTATGGTTCCTCGCTTATCTGCAACGGATAGTGCAATCAAATAAAGCACGGCCACTTGAGCAGTAAACGCCTTAGTAGATGCGACGCCAATTTCCGGACCTGCGTGCGTGTAAGCTCCGGAATGGGTGGCGCGTGAGATCGTCGATCCCACCACGTTGCACACGCCGAAGATGAAAGCACCTTTATCCTTGGCTAATTCAATCGCCGCAAGGGTATCTGCGGTTTCACCCGATTGAGAAATCGCAATTACAATATCTCCGGGTTGAATAATCGGATCACGATAGCGGAACTCCGATGCGTATTCCACCTCGGTCGGGATACGCGCAAACTCTTCAAACAAATATTCCGCAACAAGCCCTGCGTGCCATGAGGTTCCGCAGGCCACAATAATGATGCGGTTGGCATTCATCCAGATCTCTTCATGACGATCAATGCCGCTCATCTTCAACATGCCATGATTGAGGTTGAGGCGACCGCGAATTGAATCGTGAATAGAACGCGGCTGCTCATGAATTTCCTTCAACATGAAAGAATCATAGCCACCCTTTTCGATGGCCTCCAACTTCATCTCCAATTCTTGGATATAAGGAGCCTTCTGCTGATTTTGAATCGTCACAATCTTCAGTCCTGTTGAACGATCAATCAACGCCACCTCTTCGTCTTCCAGATAAACGACATTCTTCGTGTATTCGATGAACGGTGTAGCGTCAGAAGCAATGAAGTAATCGCCTTCTGCACCGATTCCAATCACCAGCGGGCTGGATTTCTTGGCGCACACCAGGCGATCCGGGAAGCGGCGATCCATCACCACAATAGCGTATGCCCCAACTACCTCACATAGTGCTACGCGCACAGCCTCAAACAGGTCAACACCCGTTTTGGCCATAATATCTTCAATGAAGTGTACCAGCACTTCGGTATCCGTATCGCTTTTGAAAACGTGTCCCTGACCAATCAGCGCCTCTTTCAATGTGGCGTAATTCTCAATGATACCATTGTGAATCAGCGCAAGATTGGCATCGCCGGAAAGGTGGGGATGCGCATTGACATCATTCGGAACGCCGTGTGTAGCCCATCGGGTATGGCCAATGCCAACGGTGCCATCCACATCCTGATTCTTCACTAACGATTCCAAATCAGCCACTTTTCCCTTGCACTTGTATTGGTTGAATTGGCCATTTTCAATCATGGCCACCCCAGCACTGTCGTATCCGCGATACTCTAATCGCTTCAGGCCCTTCACTAGAATGGGATAAGCTTGCTGACTGCCGATAAATCCTACGATTCCACACATGGTTATAAAGGTTTAAGACCGAACAAAAATAGTTGAAAACGTGTTAATAGCTGTGCGTAATCACCAACCGCATATTTCGAGTTTGATCATCACTCCATTGCGGACCACGTAACACGCTGCGACGTGTCCCCAAGGTGTTGTAAAGTCCGCCAACGCGAGGATTGGCAACAAGCTTAACACGTGTGTTGGTCAACTCGCCAACCAACAAACTCTGCACATGATTGGTGAGATTAAATCGATAGTAACCCGGGGCGTTGCGAAAGTTCCCCCCCGAATTGCGCGCATGATCAGCAGTGAGTGTAAATACTCCGGGTTCCTTTTCATACACAAGTGTCAAACTATCGAGAGGCTTGAACTTCGTATCGGCATCATAAGGAATGACAAGCTCTGCTTTGTTAATGGTGACATTAGGAACTTCGCGCAACCATGTCACGTCTGCCAAATCCACATCAACGCGAGTTCCGCCGGCCCCTTGAAGATACGCCGACTGCTGGCCGGATATCGGATTGGACGGGGTTAGGGCTGACAATGCGCCGCCAAAATACTGTTGCTCCGTAACGGAATAAGCCTCACAAGATGACGTGTATTTGAACGTATAAGTACCGAGCTGCAAGCGATTCTCCCCGGGATAACGGTAATAAACAGTCATCTTTGAGTTGATGGTTGAAAAGCTTACCACACGTCCGTCTGCGGTGGAAGAACTAATGACTAATCCGTTGAAGTAGTTGGCAAACGAATCAAAATCAGTTAACGCACTGTCGCTGGCCAATAAGAACTGTCCAAAAGCCGGATTCAACTTGAGTTTCAAAAATTCCGGTGTGCCGGTAGACAGCGTTGGCGCATACTCTGAACGAGTCACGTGTGTTTCCTGACCGGGCAGAATAAGGTTTTGATAATCGCGTATAGGCAGATGATTAGAATAATAAGCTGAGTCCAGATCAATGCGTTCCATCAAGCGCTGCACCTGAAAAAACATAGGCGCGTTGTTGCCATACGCCTCCGGCTGATAAGCGAGCTCAAGCTCAACGGCGTAGACTTGCCGATTGGCCGGAACAGAATCAACAGAGGCGTCCGGAGCAAACTGCATCACACCACGACACTTCACGCTTCCCAGCACATCATCGATATAATTTCCCACCAATACGTTGGCAAATAAATCGGTACGCAGGGAATCAACGCGCTCGGTCACGACATTGAGTGCCACCGAATCCGTGACCATAGCATGCAGTAGGTCACTGTCCGGTTGCAAGCCTTCACCCAAAGATTCATCAGGGCGCTTGCAGGCCGATAGTAACAACGTGGCTATAACGACAAAAAGCCCCAATTGCTTGAGGCTTTGTCTATTTAAGATATACTGGTAATTCTGATTAATCAACGAGCTCGTGCTTTCCCAATACAACTGAATCATAGAATTCATCCACCGCGGCCAACTGATCCATTTCCGCATATGACTTCAACACGGGAACATCAATCTCATTGCAGTAGGACTCTAGTTTCGGATTGACACCCGGCTCGGCAATGATTACCCCGTCAGAGTGCTGAAGAGCAAGTTTAGCCAAGTTCACATAATCCGGCTTCTTAAGGTGCGTCATCTCGTCCATGCTAATGCCGTCGAACGAAATCTTTTGAGCAACCTTGCTGTCGAGCGTTCCTTCGAACACGTCTTCATACAGTGAGGTCACGATTTTGGCATCCGCAAAGTGCGGATCGCGCTTGTACAACTGCTTCACGTACAATGGCATCAGTGAAGTGAACCAACCATGGCAGTGAATCACATCGGGCGTCCAGCCCAATTTCTTTACGGTTTCCAAAACGCCCTTCGTGAAGAAAATCATGCGCATGTCGTTGTCAGGGAACATCTGCATGTTTTCATCATGGAAAAACGCCTTACGATGGAAAAACTCTTGGTTGTCAATAAAGTAAACCTGCAATCTGATTTGAGGGATACTCGCCACCTTGATAATCAGCGGGTGATCGGTATCATCAATAATCAAATTCATTCCGCTCAAACGGATCACTTCGTGTAACTGATGGCGGCGCTCGTTGATTTTACCATACCGGGGCATAAAGATCCGGGTTTCTTTTCCACCTTCGTGGACGGCTTGAGGAAGTGAGCGACTATTTTGAGCGGTTGGGGTTTCGTGAGTAAAAGGAAGAATCTCCTGAGAGACGTATAGGATTTTCGTTTTGTTGCTCATGCTGTAATTAAAAGGTTCTGCTAAAAGCGTGTGCAAAGATAGTAATAAAATTTCCTTTAATTTTTCAAAGGATTACATTTGGACCCTCACATTTTTTCTAAAACGCTTGTCAATCACTGTATTCGAACATATTAGCGACATCACGAGATGGGTCGAAGAACAGCACGAACAAGATAAATCTGTGGGCTTTGTGCCCACAATGGGAGCGCTTCACGCCGGACATCAGTCTCTGATTGCCGTGGCGAAGAGCCATTGCGACCGGGTTGTTGCTTCGATCTTCGTGAATCCGACTCAATTCAATAATCTCTCGGATCTCGAGAAATACCCTCGGACACTTAAAGAGGATTTAGAGAAACTTGCCGAATCGGGATGCGATGCATTGTTTTGTCCTTCAGTGGAGGAAATGTACCCCACGGGGGAAAAAGGCCGATGGGACTTTGGTCCATTGACCAATAGTCTGGAAGGTTTCTATCGCCCCGGTCATTTCGATGGCGTACTCACTATCGTCAAAAAACTCTTCGAAGCCGTACCGGCCGACAAGGCTTTTTTTGGAGAAAAGGACTTTCAGCAACTGGCACTCATTAAGCGTTTGGTCCTGGAAGAGGGATTGCCTGTGAAAATCATTGCGGCTCCGACCATTCGGGAGCAAAGCGGACTGGCCATGAGTAGCCGGAATCAGCGTTTAAACGCCCACGAACTGGAGATAGCAGCCAACATCAGCCGCATCCTTCAACATGCAGTGCAACAGGTAGGTGAATTGCCACCGGCGGTTATTCTGGAAAAAGCCCGCAACTCTTTCTCGGCTATAGCTGAACTGAGACTCGAATATTTCGAACTTGTTGAAGCGGATTCATTTGCACCCATAACAGATGTGATTACTAAGCCCTGTGTATTTCTGGTGGCTTGTTATCTTGGTGAAGTGCGCCTCATCGACAACATGATCGTGAGATAAATGCTAAAACCGCCCGAAGTCTTGGTTCACTTATTATCTTTGACGCCCCGCAAGGGATAAATACACTTATCATGGGAAAATTTGGACCAACAGAAATCATCCTCATCCTAGCCGTCGTATTGCTTTTCTTCGGAGGTAAAAAAATCCCCGAGCTCATGAAAGGCCTGGGTCGTGGTGTCAAGGAATTTAAAGATGCCAGTAAGGGAGAAAACCAGGAGACTCCCGAGAAGAGCGAAACCAAATAAGGGTCTCTTTCGTTTACCCACCCGTTGCGCACTGCGAGTCAATACGCAGAGCAATGTTGAAAAACTCCAAGCACGTGTGTTTTTCATCCGTAGGATTTCCACAATTTGTGGGCTTTATCGGAGTTGTTCAATGGACGGGCTGAAACGTTGGTGGATTCCCGACCTCCAACACTAAACTAAGGAGATCATGAAGAAGTACATCTTTGCTTGTATGGCTTTGTTCATCGCACTTGCAGGTGCGGCTGAATCGGTCAAAGACTCATTGCCGGTGAACCCACCGCTGAATCTGCGTCCGGATGATCCCGAACTGGCCGAAATCGACAACATCCTCGTTGCCGGTTATCTCAACCACTACTGCTTCAGCGCTGATGAATGTTTGCTGAATGCCTTTGGTTACTCTCCGGAAACCGTTCCTGCATTTACTCCCGAAGTTGTGGCGAACCGCATGGCTGTTCTCGACCGCAATACCCCTTTCGACTTAGTTTACAACAACACGGTTCAAGGATTTATTGATCTTTATGCCGCCCGTCGTCGTGATATTTCAACCAAA
>JBKCDO010000057.1:0-8778 GCA_046304755.1 Flavobacteriales bacterium | reverse complement strand
TGCCTGCAGCGATGAGTGCCAATACAAATAAGGCAATGATTATTTTTTTCATAGTTATTCTCGATATCCGTTTTGTTGCCACAAGGTAAAGGCTTGCACATCGCAAACATTCATGCCCGCAGAAGGTGGCATGATTGCACCGGAGGAGCAGCTGTTACCTTCAACCACACGACATACAATTTCTTCTTTGAGTGTATTCACGTCGGTAAAGCTACTAAGGTCCGGAAACTCGCCTGCTCCGTGACAACTAACGCAATTGTTATTCAGGATAGGTGCCAATCGAGTCGTGTAAGCTGAAGGTGTGTCTGTACAACACACTTGGGTGCCGTAGAGGTAGGCTTCATTGTCGGAGTAACAGGAATGAAATGCAACCATAACAGTCAGCAGCAAAAGGGAAGTGGTGAATGCTGTTTTCATTTCAATTAATTGTTAGGCATTCCGGCATCAATCCAGTTTTGGAATTGTTGCTTGTAGCAGTCAGGAAGTCCTGTCGTATTGGGTGGCATAATCGGTGTTCCACCCGTGCCATGCAACGCATTCATAAAATCTGAATTTTGCACCATGTTGACCAATTGACTGTGTGTGCCCAGAGCAAAACCACCGCTTGGGTTATTTCCCCCATGACAGCCGTCGCAAAATAGATCGATGATAGGGGCCAAGTTAACACTGTAGGAAAATGCAGCGGGATCACAGTCCTCCTGACAACTATTGTTCTGAGCGCCTTCATTTATCCACTCAGCGATGTCGTCGATTTGTTCTTGCGAAAGTTGCGGAGATCCTGCCGGTGGCATGGGATCGTTGTTATCCATGATTCCCTTATCCCACAAATCAGAGCTGTTTAAATCGTTGGGCTCTACTTGTTGCATGATGTGCGCATAGTCGGTCAGAATAACATTGTCTTCTGCGGTGATGGCGTCATGACACTCCGGAACCGCGCACATGGAATTCAAGAGTGGCTGTATCGTGTTAACGAAATACACCGAGTCGGGGTCACAGGGGTCGGGATTCACGACAATGAGCGTATCTGTTCCACCATTACCACCGCCGTTTCCGCCACCATTGTTATCATCCAGTAAGTCCGGGTGATGTTTACAAGCCTCCAAGGTAAAGGCCAGGAAAGCGCAGGTGCCAATTAAATACAGGAAGAGTCTCATGCTATTTTCAACGGAGTAAAATTAGAAAAATTGCCACAGCGCTAAAGTTGACCTAAGTCAATGTTATAAACAAACAGGCTTATCGTTTCTGAAACTGCGAAGCAGCGACCATGCGGCCTGCGGCAAGCAATCCGATGGTATAGGTTCCGGTCCCCAGGTCATTTACATCCAATGAAAGTTGACCATTTTTTCTCAGCTGCTCCATCGAGTTGAATGACTTAACCTTGCGGCCTTGCAGATCAAAGATGATGACCTCGTCGATATGAATAGGTAGCTGTTCTGTTGAAATACCGAGTGTATGGGTGCAGGGGTTAGGGAAGGTGGTGAATTGAGAGCGTAACGCCAGAATATTCTCCATACCTAAAGCAGCAGCAGAAACTACTTGGCTGGTGTTATAAACGTAATCAAACGATTCATGATCATCATTGTTGGCAGCCAAACCGGCAACATAGAAGGTGATGTTTCCAATATCTGTAGCTGGCGCATCCCACGTAAACGTGAAGGTATGGCTGTTGGAGGTTGCACCTGTATTGTTGTTGTGCGTAATGGCCTTGCGCTGAAAACCACCAATCGTTTTGTTTTTGATTTGGGTACCGGAGCCGGCGTGAAGGGTTCCTGCGTTATCGCCATTGGGTTTTAATGCCTCAAAGCAGAGTCCGAACAGATTTACACCCGCTTGCTCTACCGTGACAGAAATTGTATAGGTTGTCCCCGGTGTGTAGGTCCAATCCACCAAATTCGGAGCAGAAATGCTCACCGATCCATTGCCTGAATTAACGGCGTACGAATTGTGGCAATCGGTATCGCTACAGGTCGTTTCACCGGGAGCACCCGAAGCGCCTGCCTTGCCATCCGGATCATCGTATTGGCCGGCGCCTGAGGTTAAAATAAAGGCTGCAAATAGCCCCGCGATATTCAGTGATATCAGCTTTTTCATGGAAGTATAAGGGTATAAAGAAGTCTATTCAGGTGCGCTGAACCCAAACGTGCCTCTGCAGTTGGTGAGTTCAAGAGTGTTTTGCGGATTGCCCACTTCGTAAAGCGTAACGGAGAACGAAGTCTGCAGTTTTACATTCGGACCTGTAGTGTCGGTGCCTGAGTATGGTTGATTTTCTACTATCGATAACGTCGCGCTTTGAGCCGGATTCACCGAGGTGTAATGTTTGCCGTTATATCGATAATCAATGAAAATTTTCCCGTGATTGTGTTCGCCGGTCTCCCAGGTAGTTTGAATTGCAGGAGCGGTGATGATCATGTTAAAATTATCTTCCTCCTCGTCATATTCGAAGATTTCGGGCTCTGTCGTCCACGAGATTTCATAGAACCCGTACAGATTGATTTCATTATTATAAAAGTTTAATCGGATGAAACCTTCGTCCGCCAGAGTAAATGAACCATTGACGGAATTGAAATTATCATCCGACGTTTCCCATGACTCCGCTCTCAGTCCACCGGGTTGTGGAAGCGGTTCGTAGAGATGGAGATGGTCCGGCTGTCCGTTGTTTCCTTGTGTAAATCGAAAACGAAACGGAGCGGCCAACTTGTGGTGACTACCTGCTAATACGGTTTGTTTGATGGTGTATTGAGGACTGTTCGTATTGTCTTCAAGACTAAAATCCGCATCAATGATGTTGATGCCGGGATCTAGCGTCACCGGAAAGGCATTGATTTGCGGACCGCCGTTAATATGGAAATCGATGTCCTCAAGGTCATTGTCACCCACGGGATCAACAAGGTCAAAACTGCAGTTGGTAAAGCCTGAATCGCTCGGTGCGAAGGCAAAGGCTAGTTCACTGGCATCAAGGATAGTCGAGTTCGGACTGTTCTCATACGTCATGCCTTCCACATCATTGATGGTCAGTTTGAACGCTGCTTCGCAGGTATCGCAGCCCGCCTGAACAAAACTGCTCGTCCATTCCAAAACACCGTATTTATTGCGCTCGACGTTGGTTGTCTGAATCAGGCCATTCTCACCTGCGGCTAGCGTAAACGCTTGACCATTACGCAGACCTCCCACACTGAATGCAGGAGTTCCCGTAATCGGGTCTACATAATCCTTGTGCTCACAGGATGCAAGCGCAACAACGATCAACAGGAATAGAAATAGGTTTTTCATGGGATAAGTTTCAAGCGGAAATAAACCGACAGCATGGAATTGCGGTCGATGGTATTGCCGAAGTAAGAATTCTTGGTGATGTCGGTGAGTCCATGCTCGTAGCACATTCCTATGGATTTGCTTTTGCCCAAAGCATACTCGTAATTCAGGCGAATACTGTGGCGAACAGCTTTGAATCCTTCAACATAGCCTTTGGCGGCAATGCGCGTTTCTTCCAGCGTTTCATAGGTCGAAGCCACACCCCTTTCGATGTGATTGTCTGCTGTGAGCAAGTATCGTGTCGACCAGCCCAAGCCAAGGCTGTGGGCTCTGCCAAGCGCTGCTTGCACGCCTAGACCGGCGCCGGTTTCATAAAAGCGATCGGTGTAGTAACGGTAAGTCGTTGCGTTAAATCCGGTGTCGTAGGTGCGCTGCTCCACCACATATGGATCAGCTACACCGCTGACGGTATTGAACTGTGTCAGGAATTGAGCGGACAATCGATTGTTCAATCGATAACTAATGCCCAATGCAGCCGACGCATCCGGCGTAAATGGGCGGCGATGGAAACCATGGTCGGCCCAGAGTTTTATACCCACGATGGCGAAAACACTCCAAGGCTTTACGGGCGCTTCGATGCGAGTGCGACCATGCATTAAGCCATTGTCGTTGGAGAAAGTCGTTAAAGGCAGGTAGGAGATAAACGACACATCAACTGCTTGTATGGGTTGATTTTGTTGGGGGGGCGTCGTGGTTTCTTGACTGAAATTAAGATTTTGAACCGCAGTTGTCCTAAATGCGGGTTGTTCAGGCGTTTGCTCCGAATCCGCTGCTCTGCTGCTGCTGTTAGGAGCTACCTTTCTCTGCTGTTGTGACAGCTGACCGGGCAACCCGACGCCACTACTCATCGGATCACCCAGATCAGTTGCCCTGCTAGACCGGTCCTGCGTTGCCTCTACAGATTCAACAGCCGGACTTGGTCTATGCTCTTTGATAACTCCTTCACCCGTTTCCAAATCAATTGTGGGCGAAGTATTTTCAATTGAATGTTGTTGTGTTGATGTTGAAGTCGAGTCAGCAACCGCTATCGTTGGCGATGGCGTTGAAAATTTGACGAAGCCAACACTTCCTGAAATCAAAAGGAGAAGTGCAACACTCAAATAGCCCATACGCCTAACGAAGATGGCTCGTTTGGTTTGGCGGTATTTACCCAGCGCTGCATCGAGGTATTCCTGACGGAATTCGAGTCCTTCCGGAATCGCATCGAAATCGTTATGTCGCTTAGTGTTCTGCATTTTTTTTGGGCTTTTCTATTCCGAGTGATTCGCGAATTCGGCGCTTGGCATCTGAAAAATGCCAGGCGCTGGTGCCTTCACTAATGCCGAGCATCGCTGAAATCTCGCTGTGCGAGTAGCCATCGATGGCGAAGAGGTTGAACACTTTCAACGTCATTGGCGGGAGATTCAATGCCTTGGAGCGAATGGCCTCCAGCATTTCTTGTTGCGCTCCCGACAAATCACTGTCTTCGCTGCGATTGGCCGTGTTTTCAGGAAGCCCCACACGATTGCGGTCTTTCCAAGCCTTGTTTTTTTTGAATTCGTTGATGATGGTATTGATGGTTACCCTGCGAGCCCAGAGCTCAAAAGGTACCTCGGGCCGATATTGTTTTAGATTCAGCAGAATCCTCACAAAACCGAGGTTCAAATACTCCACCGCCTGCTCTTTATCCGAGGCATACCGCCAGCATGTACCTATCAACTGTCGGTAGAGAAGCTTGTACAGCTCACTCTGCGCACGTTGGTCTTCTTTCAGACAACGTTCCAACAGGGATGGGTCGATGCGTGGTTCCAATGCAAGAGCAGTCTAGGAGCTCTTTACCGGAAAGAAATCAGCAAATAGAGCGGTTTTCACCCACGAATTCATCTGATATACAATTCCGCTTGGGGCTTCCTTGGGTTTGGTATAAGTTTTTTTGCAGTGGCTGCGCGAATGTAGTTCGATTGAACCATACCCGCGCAACAATCGTAGAAGACCGCATAATACAGCACAGGGTTGTTTTACCCCAACGGAAATGAAGTGAAGGCCCGATTCCTCGGGCTAATGAAGCGTTAGATGTCCCAGGTAATGACCAGCTTTTCAGAGGTCGGATGTGCCTGACAGCACAGGATAAACCCTTTACTGATTTCCTTATCGGTAAGGGCGTAGTTCGCATCCATCTTCACGGTGCCTTCAATCACCTTTGCCATGCAGGAAGTGCATACACCTCCTTTGCAGCTGTAAGGAGCGTCCATACCCGCATCGATAGCGGCATCCAGGACGCTTTTGCCCTGTTCTTCAAGTTCAAAGTGTGTCTGTGTTTCGTCAATAATCGCTGTTACTTTAGCCATAGGTTCTTTCGTTAAAATCGATGAAGTATGTCCTGATGCGCTCGCCAATCGATGGCATCAAGCTGTTTATCGGTAATTGTTTTGTTTCGAATAAAAAAAGTTGCCGGAATTGTGTAAATGCCCAATTCCTTCAAGGAAGGAACACGGATGAATTCAATGTCAGCCGGCATGTTATCGTTCATCACCTCCACTTTTTCTTGCGAATCATCCGTCAAACAATAAAAGTGGACGCCGTGTTCAGGGTAGGACGAATATGATTCTTTCAACCACCGCAGTTCCTTTAAGCATGGGCCACACCAGGAAGCATAGCAAATGACAATGGAACTATCAGCACAATGATTCAGCAAGTTGCCTGAAGTTCCATCGGCAAGCGTCACACTGACCTTGTCTAGCGCAATGTCAGGTACTCGGCGATATCGCCAAAAGTAGAAGACAGCAACGGCGGCCAGCACAAAGACCAGCGTATAATTCACCTTCATTATTTGCCGTGCATCGTTTTCATCATCTCCTCGGGAGTCGATACTACATAGCCTTCAGGGATGGTGAATAGTGAATCGCTCACGGGTTCACGGGAAATTTCGACGGTAGTGACGTTCATGGTCATGCGTCCATTCTGTACACTGTACTCGAAGGGCATTCCTGCAAATGACGCGTATTGCTTTGGATTGATTGCGATGTCTTTGCAATACCAAGCGCTCATCTTGCTTTCCTCGCCGCTTTTGGTAGCATAGGTGCATTGCACCTCGTGACAGGTGTAACCCAGAATGCTTTTGGTTTTTCCGGTGTCTTTGCACGACATGTTTTGTGGAAGAGTTGCAGCGCCCTGGTCGCCGGATAGTTTGTTTAAATCGTCAAGGGTTGACACCAGCGCGATTTTTTTCCCCATCATATCCATCAACGTTACTGACTCGTTTTTATCGTAATCGGCAAGGGTAACAATCAATCCCATAAAAGGCGATTGCATTTCCATGCGGCTGCGCGAGCCTTTGACCCACGTAGTGCTCTTGATTGGGTCTTTCACGCTCACCGGTGCATTCGGATCAGTGACCATCACGGTTTGCGTTACTGTTTTTCCTTCGAAGAGTTGCGCCTGAACAAAAACAAAGGAATAAACCGTGAATACAAGTAGAAGAAGGAATTGCTTTTTCATGGGAGATATTAATAGGTGAGTAGGTATTGAATTTTTTCGGCGGTTTTTTCGGCGTTGGGCAACATCGTCTGCTCCAATGTGCTATTGAGCGGAATGGCCGGCATGCGCTCTGAACCCAGTGTAACTGCGGGAGCATCAAGCGAAGTGAAACACGCCTCGCTGATTCGTCCGCTCAATGCGGCCGCAAAACTGTTGGTGGCAGGCTCTTCGGTGAGCACCAAACAACGGTTACACTTCTTGACCGAAGCGAAAACGGTCGCTTCATCCAAAGGATGGATCGTACGCAAATCCACGATTTCAACCTGTCCTGGGAAATTCTTCGCAGCTGCCTTCGCCCAGTAAACGCCCATGCCGTAGGTGATCACTGTTACTTTCACATCTGCACTCGCTTCCTGAACGATGCGCGCTTTGCCCAGCGGTATGACGTAATCTTCAGACGGTTCGATGGTGCGCGCATCTTCCGTTCCTTTCACTTTACTCCAATAGAGTCCTTTGTGTTCTAAGACAACCACGGGATTCGGATCATAGAAAGCTGCTTTCAACAAGCCTTTCAAATCCGCACCCGTAGAGGGATACACGACCTTAATTCCGCGGATGTTGGCCAGTACACTTTCCACACTGCTACTGTGGTAAGGACCGCCGCTACCATAAGCACCGATGGGTACACGAATGACAGCGCTCACCGGCCATTTACCATTGCTGAGGTAACAACTGCGACTCACTTCGGTGAACAATTGATTCAATCCCGGCCAGATATAGTCGGCGAACTGCACCTCTACAATGGGCTTCAATCCGGCGGCACTCATGCCCACGGTACTGCCGATAATAAAGGCCTCCTGTATGGGCGTATTGAATACGCGTCCATCACCAAACTTTTCCGCCAGCGTGGCTGCTTCGCGGAACACGCCGCCGAGCCTGCGCCCTACGTCTTGCCCGTAAAGCAACGCCTCGGGATGTGTGCCCAATATTTCTTGCATCGCAAATAGCGCGGAGTCAACCATCACAGTGGCTTCTTTCCCCGCGGGTTCACGCTCACCGCGTTCTTCGGTTATGGGTGTTGGTGCGAAATCATGCAAAAACAAATCTTCGGGACGGGGATCTTCCGCTTGCAACGCGCGCTGGTAGTCGCGCTCGACCGTTTCTCTCGCTTCATTATCCAACAGCTGTAATTGGCCTTCATCAAAGCCGAGTGATTTCAATTGCTTGATGAACTTCGGAAATGGATCACGCTTTTGAGCACTCTCCAAATCGTCGCGGTACCACTCTTTGCGCACGCCGCTGGTGTGGTGGCCCAGCAAAGGCACTTTGCAATGCACCAGCCATGGACGGCGATTTTTTCGAATATCCGCAATGACTTCCTGAAGCGCATTGAAACTCTCCACGAAATCAGTGCCGTCAATCGATTTTACCCGAATGCCAGGGAAAGCTTTCGCAAACGTCGAAGCGTCGCCAAAGCGTATTTCAGAGGAGTGAGCGCTGATGTCCCACTCGTTGTCTTGTACAAAATACAGTATCGGCAATTGCTTGAGGGAAGCCATGTGAAAAGCCTCGCTCACCTCGCCTTCGGTCATGGCCGCATCACCAATAGAGCAGACCACAACGGCATCCTGTTCTTCCTGACTAGCCAACCCTTGTGCTTCTTTGTATTGCACGCCCATTGCAATGCCGGTGGTCGGAATCGCTTGCATACCGGTGGCCGAGCTCTGGTGCGGAATCTTGGGCATGTCCGGTCTGCGCAGCGCGGGATGGCAGTAGTAGGTGCGCCCGCCGGAAAACGGATCATCGCGCTTGGCCATCAATTGCAGCATCAATTCATAAGGCTGCATGCCAATGCCCAGAAGAATACTGTCGTCGCGATAGTAGGCGCTTAAAAAATCTTGTGGCAGCAATTGGAGTCCCAGCGCCAATTGGCAAGCCTCATGACCGCGAGAAGTGGCGTGCACATATTTCGAGGTCACCTTGGCATTTTCTTCATACAGCTCCGCCATGTTT
>JBKCDO010000056.1:0-2567 GCA_046304755.1 Flavobacteriales bacterium | reverse complement strand
AATCAAAGGAGTGAAGAGCGAAGGCATGATCCTCATGGCCGAAAATGCCGATGGCACTTTATCCTTCATGTTGCCGGAACGCACGATGCGCCCGGGAAGTAAAGTGAAGTAAGTCGAGCAACTATGCCTGACGAGAGTAGGTTTTACGGATGGGCTCCTCCGCCTTTCCTGAACGGTTCATGAAACACACTTCGGAGAGATTAGCCACCGCTCGCTCGAGTTGAGTCAATTCATTACCCTCGGTCATGATAACAACGACATAAGCACTTCCACTGAAATACACGATGCCGGAATCATGGAATTGTTTGGCGTTTCCTTCCGTAAAATGTTCGCCAAACTTGTGAGCCACTTTGGCTTCTGTAGGAACTCCTGCTGCAAGCCCACCGTTGAACTCTGATTGCGTGAGCAGCTTCAGCGCATATTCGGAATTGTTTTCATTCAGATAGGAAACGTTGTACAGTATGCGGTAAAACTTCGCCATGTTTGCCGGACTCAACTGGTAGAAAAAGTCCTCATGATGCGGTTGTGGGATATTCAATTTGGCATACATATCGGCGTAGATCCCATCATCCATTACTGTAAACAGCAACTTTGTCGCATCATTATCACTGCGCACAATCATGGCTTCCAATAGCTCACGAACCGAATAAAACTTACCCTTCTCCAGTGGCTTCGATGGTTTTTCCAAAACACCAAAACCGGTGCTTTCAATTAACTGAAGACGCTGATCAAGCATTCCCGGCTTTCCTTCTGAGACTTTGAGGACATTCAACATTACTGCGATTTTCAGCATGCTCGCCGGATAATATTCCGTTGCATCACCGGCTTGAATCCACCTTAGGGTATTCAACTCCTTGAAGTAAACCGTTGCTTTTTGCAGTGTGCCTTCTGACTTCAACTGAGCGATGGTCGTATTCAGTTTTTCCTTTAGTGGTGCAAGCTCCGGGCTCTCGCAGTTGAGATCGGCAAACAGCAGTGGCTTCGTTAATCCGGCATGGTGATCGCGCACGATGGTAACATCAACACATGATTCTGCCGATGATGGATTAGTGACCGATGGGTCCTGCTCTTCAGTCTGCTTTATCAATGGGACAGAACTATGCTCCTGTGTTTGCAGCGACAGGAATAGAAAGCACGAAGCCACGGCGAGCGCAGTCGTACTGATCAGTAAAATCAATTTTCCTTTCATCAATTATCCTTCAGGTATACAAGCTCGCCGGGATTTTTTCCAGAAATCGCTATGGTCTGCCTGTTGTTGTCAAATTTAAATCTGTGCGGGCTGCCGGCAGTGTTACTTTTTCACACTCCTGTAATCCTAGTTCATTACAGGTTCAATGCAATAATCCTTGGGCGTGGAGGTAACTCGCAATTTGGACGGCATTAGTTGCGGCCCCCTTTCGGAGGTTGTCGCTCACAATCCAGCAGTTGATGCTCTTCGGCTGTGATTCATCCATGCGCATGCGGCCTACGAAGACTTGATCAGAATCGGCAGCATGCACCAATGGCATGGGATACTCGAATTGCGCCGGATTATCGAGCACGGTGATTCCGTTGAATTCCCGCAACGCTGCTATAGCTTGGGCCAAATCAGGCGTGCGCTCAAATTCGATGTTGACGGATTCACTATGACCGCCCATCACCGGCACACGCACACAGGTGGCTGTAACCAGAATGGAATCATCTCCTATAATTTTCTTGGTCTCATTCACCATCTTCATTTCTTCTTTCGTGTATCCATTGTCCATGAACACATCGATTTGCGGAATGAGGTTGAGATCAATGGTGTATCGGTAGGCCATTTCTCCTTCAATGCCCTTGCGTTCGTTCATGAGTTGATCTACCGCCTTCTTGCCGGTGCCTGTTACACTTTGGTAGGTACTCACCACCACTCGCTTAACGCGAAACAACTCGTGCAGTGGTTTTAATACCATCACCAGTTGAATGGTAGAGCAATTCGGGTTGGCGATAATTTTATCCGAAGCCGTAAGCGACGTGCCATTAATCTCAGGCACTATCAACTTGATGTCCGAATGCATGCGCCACGCAGAAGAATTATCGATGACCGTTATTCCTGCCTCAGCAAATTTCGGTGCCCATTCCAAACTGGTGCTACCTCCTGCACTGAACAGCGCCAGCGATGGCTGCATAGCAATGGCTTGAGCGGGAGAAACAACTGTCCACGATTTTCCACCCCATGTAATTTGTTTTCCCACTGATTGCTCCGAAGCAACGGGAATGAGTTCGGTAACGGGAAATTGTTGTTCGGCCAATACCTCAAGCATTTTCGTTCCGACCAAACCGGTTGCACCAACTACAGCTACTTTCATAACGAATATTTTGCGCTTCGAAACTAAGCTTAATTCACCGCATATGCTATGTTTGAAGCATGAAAGCAATTTGTTTTATTGCGGTGTTCATCTTAGGCGTAGTCGGAACATCCTTGGCGCAGTGTCAGGATGATTTCTCCGACGGTGATTTCACCAACAATCCGACTTGGATCGGTAGCACTGCCAACTACAGCATCAACGCGGGCGTGCTTGAACTCAGCGACCCAAGTGGTGTGGCGG
>JBKCDO010000055.1:0-1793 GCA_046304755.1 Flavobacteriales bacterium | reverse complement strand
GGTAACGGTAAGAACTTGCTCAACCTTTCTTCGAAGACTGAGAATGAAATCCTGTCTGCGCCTTATTACGCTGAAGAAGCAGAATACCTCCCCGGCGGCGGTCCTGTGCAAGTGAAGGTGATTGACCCACTGCGCGTGCCTGCCGGTGAATTTGAATTGAGCCTGACCGATACACTCGGTGAATTCGATACCGACTCGATGTACTGGAAGCTTGAAAACCTCACTACCGGTGATATCGACTCTTCGTTCAATGCCTTCTCTACGATTAATGAAGATCTGTTGCTGGATTACGGGCTGAGCATCACCTGGGGTCAGTACCAGTATTTCAACGAAGACGGCGAGGTGATTGCACACAAGACCGACCTGCTTGATTCAGGTATTGAGTTCGCCGATCCGCTCAACCCATGGCTGACGGGTATTCCCGATGTTGATGGTTTTGATGAATTCAACTGGATTCGTTCAGGTACGGTGGAGTCAACCGATAACACCCCTGAAGAAGAAGCCATCTACGATGACTACCGCGATGGATCAGGTGCAGAACCGTTCACCGATGGTACAGAGACGTTCGAGAAAGTACTTGACGGTACATGGGCACCTTTCTGCCTGGGATCATATTCCACAACACTGACCGATGGCACCTGGATGAATATCGCCGCGCCAACCTCCGAGGCTACCTCGGGTGATTTGTCACCGGCCATTGAGTTTGCGAACATCTCCAACATCAAAGGGTTGAACAACATTGATGTGGTGTTCGCCAAGGACAAGTCGAAGTGGACCCGTTGTCCGGTGCTTGAAATGCAATCCATCGCAGAGATTGCCAACGACCAGTTCAACGGTGCCAACGGAGACCCTGAGAAGATGTTCTGCCGCAAGCACAAGTCGGTCGACAAGAACGGCCGTACTTCGGATGACGCCGGCTACAACGCCGCAGAAGGCGACCTGATCAGCACATGGGGTATGGGATGGTTCCCGGGCTATGTGATTGATGTGGGCACAGGCGAGCGTTTGAACCTTGCTTTCGGAGAAGACAGCTGGTTGGCCGGTGAAAACGGAAACGACATGATCTTTAACCCAAGCAATCGATTCACAGGATCAGGCGGAGGCGCACTCTTTGGCGGACAGCACTGGATTTATGTGTTCAAGAATATCCGCGCTGAGACGTTTACAGATTTCGATCCAACAGAAGAAGGCAATGGTGCTGATCTGGACTACTGTCCGGGTTACGACCAGGGCGAGTTCTTGTTTAGCAAACTGGGCAATCCGAATTTGAGCGCCGGTGATTTGAAGAAAGTGTACCGCGCGTGCACGTGGATTGGTTCTACAATAACCAATGGATTCAACGTGTTGCTCACGCCTGAGGAAGGGTTGATTCCTAACACCTGTCGTATCCGTTTGCGTGTAGCCAAGGCTTATGGTCTGGGCAATCCAAGCGGTGGTGCGCTCGATGCAGCAGGTGCTAAAAACGGCTGGAGAAACCTCTACCGCTTCTCTACTGAAGGTGTTGCTACCGTTACCAACGATGCAGCTACTTTGGAGAGCGAACTGGACAACATCAACATCGTTCCAAATCCGTACTACGCATTTAGCAGCTACGAAACCGGCAAACTCGACAACCGCGTGAAGATTACCAATCTTCCGGCGGTGTGTACGGTGAGCATTTACGATTTGAATGGCACACGCATTCGTCAGTTCAAGAAGGGTGATCCAACCACATCACTCGACTGGGATTTGAAGAATGATCAGAACATTCCAATCGCCAGCGGCACGTACATCATCCACATCGAAGTACCGGG
>JBKCDO010000054.1:0-10584 GCA_046304755.1 Flavobacteriales bacterium | reverse complement strand
TTATTGAGCAATCACTTTGGCATCCCAAACGCGTCTGCTGCCAATGGCATCGATGGCTTCCACAACTACGCGAAAGGTTCCTGCAGGCACCATATCAAACGTAGCTCCTGCAAATTCCAGTTCGAGCGAGTTGACTTCGTTATCAATCGTGTCCACCTCGCTCATCGTGCCTAACGCGTTCATGGAGTAAACCAAAATCTTGTCTACACCGTGCATGTCGGAAACGGTACCGCCAACGGTCAAGTTAGAATCCGCCTGCATATAAACGATTCCTTCATTGTTAATCAAGGGCCAGGTTGTTACCGTTATAAATGGCAAATCGGGATTCTCCACTTTCAACAACACGGTGTGCTCCTTGGATACTTGCCCAACCTGATCCATGGCCGTCACCACCAGATGCCAGTTACCGGCAATGGTGTCGGGAACAATGACCTGAACGACTTCGTTTTGAACGGCACTGCGACTAGCAAATTCGATAACCTCTTCCTTTCCCCATATCCCGGAATTGAGGTGAAATTCTCCACCTGTATGGCCTGTGCCATTGTGCACATGACCGTTATCGGCATCATGAATCACCAAGCGCATTTCATTGAGCGCATCATTATCGGAAAGGCCAATAGCTACGTAGAGCGTATCACCGGCCATTACTGAAAAAGCGGAACTATCGAATCCGTTGATCTCGACGCTATTTACCTGAGGTGGAATAACATCGATTTTAGTATCCGGTCTGCAAGCTGCCATAGCAGAGCAAATCGCGGCGAACAACAAACTGCGCGTTTTCATCGTGGTGTTTGATTATGTTCCAAAGCTAGCCCGAAGCGCTCGCGTTGTAATTTAGGCCCCATAACATTACGAACAATGCGTTATTTATTCCTACTCACAGCCGGGCTATTCTTATGGAGCAGTACCAGCATCAGTCAACAGCGTCTCAACATCGAAGAAGCTGTAACAGGACAATTCCGACAATTCGCCCCCACTACTCTTCAGCAGCTGCAATGGGTTCCCGGTAGCGAAATGTATTCCTTTGTGAAAGATGAAGCCCTGCACGTGGGTTACCTGAAAGCAGAGATGCAGGATAAAAAAATCCTGACGGTTGAGGAACTCAATACACTTCTGGGCAAAAGCGATTTGAAAAAGCTCCCTGCCATTCAATGGTTGACCACTGAATCGTTTTACTTCGAGGATAAGAACACCTTTACCGAGGTTAACCTGAAAATGCGCAAAGCCTTAAAACTGGCAGGTTATCCTGCAGAAGCGGCCAACGTTGATTTCCACAAAGCATCTCGCCGTGTCGCATACACGAAAAACAACAACCTATTCGCAACGGTGAACAACGCCGAAGTCACCATCACTGCCGAAGCTGCTAACATCGTGAGCGGACAGAGCATTTCGCGAAATGAATACGGCATCAGCAAAGGCACATTCTGGAGCCCTGATGGCAGTAAGCTCGCCTACTACATTAAGGATGAAAGCAATGTCACCGATTATCCTATTGTTGACTATACTACAACGCCGGCAACCTATCGTACGATTAAATACCCCATGGCCGGAGGCAAAAGCGAATGGGTAAGCGTAGGGGTGTATGATGTGGCAACGGCCAAGTCTATCAAACTCAAGTGGGGCAAAGCGCCCTTGAGCGATCAATACTACTTAACCAACCTCACGTGGTCACCCGACAATAAAGTAGTCTACATCGCGTGGTTAAACCGTGGCACAACCGACATGCGTTTCGTCGCTTTTGATGCATCAACCGGAAATGAAATCAATACCATTTTTACCGAACATGATGATCGCTGGATGGAGCCGCTCTTTCCTGCATACTTCACACCGGGCAATCCTACAACCTTTCTATGGATTAGTCAGCGCGATGGCTACAACAACCTTTACCTGTATGACACCAAGGGCACGCTTCTTCGCAACTCCAAAGCGAAATACGACATAACCGAATTCTTGGGTTTTGATACGAGCGGTAAATACGCCTTTGTTATGGCAACGGGCGATGATCCAACAGAAAGCAAGTGCTTCCGTGTGAACATGTCTGATATGACACTCTATCCCGTGACTTCATCTGCAGGTACTCACACTGTTCAACTGCACGAAACCGGTAAGTTCATTATCGATCAATACTCTTCACTGGCTGTCCCAAACAATATCGAGATTCTGTCGACGGACGGTCGCAATGTAAAATCGCTGCATTCTGCCGGTAATCCTTACGAAGGCAAATCCATCGGAAAGGCTGAAATCTTCTCGATTGCAGCCAAGGATGGCGCTCCACTCTATTGCCGAATCATCAAGCCGAGCAACTTTGACAAGACCAAAAAGTATCCCGTCGTGGTTTACGTTTATGGCGGACCTCATGCACAAATGGTGACCAACAGCTGGCTGGGAGGCGCCTCGCTGTGGATGAATCAACTGGCTGAAGAGGGATACATCGTGTTTACGCTTGACAATCATGGCTCGGCCAACCGTGGTAAAAACTTCCAGCAAGTCATCCATCGTCAACTCGGCACGGTAGAAATGGAAGACCAGCTGCTCGGGGTGGAATGGCTCAAATCACAGCCTTATGTTGACGCATCGCGCATGGCCATTCACGGCTGGAGTTTCGGAGGCTTTATGACGACATCGCTCATGCTCAAATCACCGGGTACCTTCAAAGTGGGTGTTGCCGGAGGACCTGTAATTGACTGGTCGATGTACGAGGTGATGTACGGCGAGCGCTACATGGATACACCACAAGAAAATCCGCAAGGCTATCAGCAATCCAACCTGACAGGTTTCGTGAAGAATCTAAAGGGGAAATTGCTGATGATTCACGGAATGGATGATGATGTGGTGGTGATGCAGCACAATGTGAACTTCCTGAAGGCTTGTGTTGACAATAAAGTGCAGGTTGATTTCTTCGCTTACCCGGGGCATGCGCACAATGTGCGTGGTAAAGACCGCGTTCATCTCATGACCAAAGTGATTGACTACATCAAACAATCGCTGTAATTCGATAGTACTTTTGTACTCCTATAAACAGTAAACACAAAAACCATGAATCGTTACGTTTTCATCGCCCTTCTTTCCGCATCAGTAATCACTGCCTGCGGTACAACCCGTAAACAGCGCAAAGACCCTCAAACGGCAGAAGCCATTGCTCATAAAACATTCGCTTTTGAGGTAAAGGCTGTTGTGAAAGATACTGCTCAGGCCGGGAAAGACACCTATAAAATAGCCAAGTCGCGGGTGAGCGGAGACACGCTATTTGTCGACGTCGAATACACCGGGGGATGCAAAGACCACGTCTTTACGGCCCGTCACAATGGCCAATACATGAAGAGTATGCCGGCACAACTGAACCTCATGATTGATCACAACGCAAATGCTGATGCCTGTCGTGAACTCATCAAGGAAACACTGGCGTTTGATCTTCGCGGCGCCCGTTATGGCAGCAACGGAACATTAATACTGTTGTTGAACGGTGATCGATCCAATAAAGTGACCTACACCTATTAAGATTTTTCGATGTGAATAAAATGGCCCTTTCGAGGGCCATTTTCGTTTTATGTCAGCAAGTAAACAGGATAATTTCGAAGCGCATTTAGAACGCATGACCGAACTTCTCCCATCTACTCCATATTTCCTCGCTGCACTGATTGTTTTTGTGGTTGCCTGGCTACTGCAGTTATTTGTTTTGCTTTTCCGATTTCTGAAAGCATCCAATACCCGTCAGGCAAGTTCCGGCGAGATTCAGCCGGTCTCGGTAATCATCGCGGCCCGCAACGAGGAAAAAAACTTGTTGGAAAATGTTCCGCGTATCATGGAACAGGATCACCCCAACTTCGAAGTAATTGTCGTGAATGATAGCAGCTGGGATGATACTGCCGAAGTCCTCAAAGCACTTTCACTGAGTTATGCGAATCTCAAAGTCATTCACATTGATGAAGACAAACAACAAATGCAGGGGAAGAAGTTTGCCATCACACTGGGCATTAAGGCGGCAAAGCATGACATCATCCTGCTGACCGATGCTGATTGCAGCCCTCTTTCATCCGGATGGATTACCGAGATGACCCGGAATTTGCATGGCAAAAAGCAATTGGCACTAGGATTCTCGCCATACTTCCGTAAACCCGGATGGCTCAACCGCATCATTCGTTTTGATACACTCATGATTGCCTGTCAGTACCTTGGTTTTGCCAAAGCAGGAAAACCTTACATGGGTGTTGGTCGCAATTTGGCGTATCACAAAGACTTGTTCTTTAAGGTCGGTGGATTCAAAAACCATTACAGCATCGCAAGCGGCGACGACGATTTGTTTGTGAATCAAGTGGCAACATCGGGCAATTCCATCATCGTTTCATCGCCGGAAAGCCAAATGGGCAGTGAGCCGAAAACCACCTGGAGCAGCTGGTTTACGCAGAAGCGCAGACACTTTAGTACCTCGGGCATGTATAGACCTGCGCACAAGCTCATGCTCTTGAACTGGCCGTTGAGTTTTGTGCTGCTCTGGCTCTCCGCTGCGGCTTGTGTGTTTTTCCACATCTATCCGTTGGTCATAATCGGAATGCTTGCCGCACGCTATCTGGTTCAAGTGCTTATCTTGCACAGGGTTTCGAGTAAATTGTCGGTCAGTAGCGATGTTGCCTGGTTGGCACCCATTCTCGAAATTCAATTGCACGCACTTAACCTGGGACTTTATTTTATTAACCTGCTGCGAAAACCAAAAAAATGGAATTGATCGAACACCTGTCAGAGAAAGGCCAGTATGACTACAAACTGGTGCAACGTGCATTGCACGATAAGGACCAGAAAGCCTATGCAGAGTTGATGCAGCGCTACCGCGAGCCGATTTATTTCATGTTGCTCAAGATGGTTAACGACAAGGATGACGCGGATGACTTGACCATTGAAGCCTTCGGAAAAGCCTTCAAGCGTCTGGCACAATACACCCCGCAGTACGCCTTCTCCACCTGGTTGTTTAAGATCGCTTCCAACAACTGTATCGACCATATTCGCCGCAAGCGCATTCGTGCGGTTTCCATCGATCAAGGATTTAGCAATGAAGATGGCGAAACGATTGAGATCAGCATTAAAGATGCTGTGCTCGATCCTGCTGAAGCCATGCAAAAGGAAGAGCGTATTCGCAAAATGCGCGAGATTGTCGACAAGCTCAAGCCGCGCTACCGCCGCCTGGTGGAGATGCGTTATTTTGATGAAATGGCCTACGAAGAAATCGCTGAGGAGCTTAAGCTACCACTGGGGACTGTGAAAGCACAACTCTTCCGCGCCCGCGAATTCCTGTTCCAGATGATGCAGAACACGAAGGATATCTATTGATGGCTTCTTCTGTCGAGGACATTCTGCGTTATTTCCCACAACTTCCGGCTCAAGCACGGGAAAGATTCACGCAGCTCTTACCGCTCTATACCGAGTGGAATGCACAAATCAATGTGATCTCCCGAAAGGATATAGATGAATTGTATGTGCGTCACGTGCTGCACAGCCTGGCGATTTACCGTTTTATTCAATTCGCGCCGGGCTCGCGCATTCTCGATATAGGCACCGGTGGCGGTTTTCCGGGAATACCCCTGGCCATCATGCAACCCGATGTCAACTTCGTATTGGTCGATTCCATCGGTAAAAAAATTAAAGTCGTGCAGGAAGTCAGTCAAGCCCTTGGTCTCACCAACGTTACTGCGATTCACGAGCGGGCTGAGAAAGTTAAAGGTCCCTTTGATTTCGTGGTGAGTCGCGCAGTGGCTGAACTATCGCTACTGCTTCAGTGGAGCCGGGGAAAGGTAGCATCCAAACAAATCAACGCACTGCCCAACGGCCTCATTTGCCTGAAAGGCGGCGACCTCAGCGATGAGTTTAAAGGGCTTCCAAAAACCATCGAAACCTACCCACTCACGGGATGGTTCCAAGAGGATTTCTTTGAAACCAAGAAACTGGTCTACGTTCCGCTGGTCTAACCTCTTGAGATTTAAAGAGTCTGAGGTTAATTTCATCTTCCTACACCGCATAAAATACCTGCTTCCTGTATTAAATTCGCCCCGCTAGGACTGAAAAACAGTTCCAAGCAACTATGCCTTCCATGAAGGCGACTTCCCTTATGGAACCGACACCTACGATGAAAAACATGATCAGGATTTTACTGATGGCGTTTTGCGTGATGCCCCTTGCAGCCCTCGCGCAGTTAGCCAATCAACCGATATACATCGAAACCACTGTGCATCATAGCGACTATGGTGATACCGGACATAACCTTGCAGGATACGTCACCTATGAAGTGTATGTGCAATTCACTGCCCCCGGTAACTACCTGACGAGCATCTTCGCTATTGAAGGCGATGGTACCAATCCGGCAGACTGCATTTTGGATAACATCAGTTTTGTCGAGTTTAATTTTGATGGAAATGTCTTCCAACACGAATTGGGAGGCTCTACAGGGTCTAGTCAGTTTTGTCTATTCCCTGGTATGGCACAATCCAGCGAATTCGATTCATACTTGACGATTGGACAACGTTGTCAAAACGACTTGAACTTCGACTTAGCAGGAGTTCTTGGAACATGCATCGATTGGCAAGATCAATTTGAAGGACCTGCTGACCTTAACTATTTCGATGGTGGCGATTTCTTTTGGGATGAATACACTATCTACTCGATTCCGACCGGGGGAACTCCCTCGCTTTCCCTATGCGATGGAAACTTCCGCGTGTTCATTGGTCAATTCACGACCAATGGTGATATGCAAGGGTCGATCAACATTCAGTATGAGACACCCAACGGCGTAACCGATAACCAAGAGTTCAACATTCCAATTAACGGCATTCATCCTTGTCTGAATGACCCCATGGACAATACCGCCGACGTCACACTTCCCTGTTTCGCCGGTGAACTGGCAGAAGTTCAGCTGGAAACAGGCGGTAATGACTCCGTGTATTATTACATGTTCAATTCACTCAACCAACTCGTAGCTTCCGATAGCCTTCCAAACGGTGGATTCAATGCGCCGAATCTCCCTGAGGAAGACTACATCATCTACATGCGCGACAAAGCAGGATGTCGCGATACCAGTGATGTTATCAGTATTGTTTTCCCTCCGGCATTTGAATTCGAAGCGGTATTGTTGTCCGATGAAGAATGCTTTGGCGAGCAAAATGGCAGCATTGAGTTAGTCTGTAGCGGTGGCACAGGCACTATTGATATTGTCGATCAAAATGGATCGGGGCACACCTGCGGAGAAGTCATCGATGGCTTGTCGTGCGTTACCTACACCTTTACAGCGATTGATCAAAACAGCTGTTCCGTTGATCAAACCGTCACCATTGCCTGTCCTGCTGAGTTGCAATTCAACCCAACCACGACAGACATTCTTTGCAACGGAGATGATGATGGCGTGATCCAGGGAACAATTAACGGTGGTAGCGGACCACTCACCATTGAGTGGTTCTTCAATGGTGGCCCTTATGAAACGAGCGAACAGCAAGCGCCGGTTCTGGTGAGTCTCACAGGATTGGATGGTGGCGACTATACCGTGAATATTGTCGATACCAACCAGTGTGTGCTTCAAGGCGCATATTTTATAGTTGAACCGGAGGCCATTATCCTGGACTTAGCTGTTACTCCGGCAACATGCTTCAATTACTGCGATGGAACGGTCGTCAATAACTCATCAGGAGGAACGCCTCCACTTACCATGACAGCGGAGGATGCCTCGGGAATTGGTGTATCAATAGATGCGTTGTGTGCCGGAGAAAATGTCATTTTCATTGAAGATGCGAATGGCTGTGTTGTTACCGATACAATCTTCGTTGAACAGCCGACTCAGATTACCTACATCGCAGATACCACAGCCACGACCTGTTTTGGCTCTTGTGATGGTGTTATGGAATTGAATGAAGTACAGGGCAGCTTCGGTGAATACATATACGCTATAACGCCGAACACCGTAACCTGTCAGGGAGCATGCTCGGGCAACAATGTTCAATATACGGAGGCCTGCGCAGGTGATTACGTTGTGAGAATTACTGACCAAAATGAATGTTTCGTTGATGTAAACTTTACAGTAAATGAGCCTGATGCTTTAGAATTTACCACAACGATTACCAATGTTACGTGCTTCACCTTTGGCGATGGCACTGTAACCGTTGATGAAGTTATTGGTGGCACCGAGCCGTTTGAAATTTCGTTGAACGATACGGAATACCTGCCTTGGCCTGATAGCGCGGGCTACATCAATTTGGTACCCGGCGCCTACATCCTCGCTGTGCGCGATTCCAACGATTGCAGCGCGACTCAAAATTTTGACATCACCGAACCAGAGTTACTCACTATCACACTGGACACAACGATTGCTTGTTCGTGCGGAGGCATTTGCGATGGTTTGTTGCAATATGTACCGCAGGGAGGAACACCCAACTACCAGTACTTACTCACTCCGGGCGATGTATTCGGTCCCGGTTTTGGTGTTGTCAATGGCCTGTGTGCAGGAGATTATGAGATCTTTCTGATTGATGCCAACGAATGCCGCGACTCCCTTGAATTCACCATTACAGAACCTGATCCGCTCACGATTGAGGTACTGTTGGATGCGCCGACATGCACAGGCATGAACGATGGTTCGGCAGAAATTACAGTAGGTGGCGGAACGGGAGAACTCTCCTTCTTTGTTGAGCCTGACGACTACGAACCTGAAGTCATCGATTCAGTCACATTCGGTTTATCGGAATTGATTGAAGACACTCTTTACTTCGAACTGGCCGACGAAAACGGCTGCCGCATTTACGATACCCTGGGAATTGTTCCGGACATCATCACCGACATGATTCTTACCATGACGCAAACACCGGAGACCTGTTGGAATGCACTGGACGGAACGGCTACGGTGGCGGTGCAAAATGGAAATCCTCCTCTTTCGTATGAATGGGACGACAACCTGCTGCAAACAACAGCAACAGCTATGGGATTGGCGCCTAACGCTGAATACATGGTGCGTGTCACAGATGATATAGGATGTAATCTCACTGCATCGGTATTTGTTGAAGCCAACATCGGCTGTTTCTTCATTGCCACCGCCATTACACCGAATGGTGATGGTGTGAATGACTCTTGGGTACTCGGTGGATTTGAATATTATCCCGAATGCAAAGTGAATGTGTTCAACCGGTGGGGACAAACGGTGTTCTCCTCAACAGGTTACTCAGCACAGTGGGATGGCCGTTTCAACGGACAGCTGTTGCCAATCGCCGACTATTATTTTACCATTGATTATGCTGATGATAAAGAAGTCATCATGGGCACAGTAACCATCAAATATTAAACACGACGCACCATGAAAAAACAATACCTTCTTCTGACCGTATTTGCAGCCTTGGTGTGTTTCACTACACAAGGACAACAACTTGGTCGTCAGACCCAATTCGCCATCAATCCATTCCTGGTAAATCCTGCGATTGCAGGAACAGAAAACCAGATTCCGCTTTACCTCTCCTACCGCAACCAATGGGCGGGCTTCAAAGGTGCACCGGTTACGATGGTGGCTAGCGGACATATGCAAGGCCCAAGCAATTCAGGCTTTGGAGCTGTGCTTCGTCGCGATGATACCGGTGGTGCTATTACCCGCACGAGTATTGAAGCAACGGGCGCATATCATCTCGACTTGAATAATTACGATGGAATCAGCTTCGGATTGGGGCTATCAGCCAATCAGTTCCGAGTGGATAATTCCAAACTGGTGGTATTGGATGAATCCGACCTTGCGCTCAACGGCATGCAAGCTGAATCAACCACCAACATTGATGCGAACTTCGGCATGTTGGTTTTTGGTGAGGGCTACTACTTCGGATTTAGCTCTCCTAATCTGCTTCAGACTAAAATTAAAGTCGCGAGTGTGAACCCTGATGATAACCGCAATGCTCGCCATTACCATGTTGTTGGATCGTATATGTATGACGTCACAGAAGACTTTGATGTGCAGGGTAGTGGCCTCATTCGTTTCACCAACAACACGCCACCTCAAATAGATTTGAACGCCCGCGTCGGCTATAAAAAAATGGCGTGGAGCAGTATCAATGTTCGTTTACGTGATGCTGTATCGCTGGCACTTGGAGGTACATATGAAAACTTTGTATTGGGCTATTCCATGGATATCACCACCAGTAAGGCGCGCGTAATGAGTCCGTGGACACATGAAATCATCATGGGCTATGTCATTCCGGGCAAACGTGGAAAATATATTGCCGGCGCAGGAAGCAAGAAAAAAACACTCAGCAAAAAACGCATTGTTAAGAAATAACCTTATGGTAACCGGGCGCTTCTTATTTTCCGCTATCATGCTGCTTCTCGTGAATAGCATCCATGCACAAGTAGTTGGTTTAATCGCTGAAGAAATCGAAAACGAGGGACGTGTTCCCGGAAAAACATGGCGCATATATGCCGAGTTGACCAATCCGGGTGATCAGGTATTTGTGGTGTTTGGCGACACTGCTCATCAACTCAAGGTCGAAAGCACAAAGCCCTTTTTTCAATCACAAGCAGGAGGTCCGCTTTCCAAAGACAGCAACCGTAAAGTCGCTTCCGAGGATTTCAACTTGAAGG
>JBKCDO010000053.1:0-21587 GCA_046304755.1 Flavobacteriales bacterium | reverse complement strand
ATTCAAATCCACAAAGTCGGCGGGTAGTATTTCGCGAACACTCACCGCTTGCGTCAAGGTGAATTCACAACCTGAGGCGGTAGTCACGGTATACCCAACTTGAAAATCACCCACGGGAACCTGTGAGGGATCGAAAACATTGCCCTGCACGCCGGGTCCGGAGAAAACACCACCATCAACTTCAGGTATTAACGTTACCGGACCATCTCCTACGCAATACATGGGAGCGAGTCCGGAGAAATTCGAATTAACCACATCCACTGAAACGCATACGGTTTCTGACGTTGCCGAACTATTATCATCCGATGCAGTAACTGTGTAACAATCGGCTTCACTTGCAATGAATATTTCGCCGCTGCTGACCACTGCTCCCAGAGCATTCTGCCAGTTGTAGGAAATTCCCGGTTGTGGATCAATGCTGAGCGTTATGGATTGCCCCTCACAAATCACCAAATCATCCGTGTATTGAATAACCGGCGCTTCCAATGCTGGGGCAGGCATCAACTCCAACGACGTGGTGTAGATGTAATCTCCGCCATCACCTCCGTTATTATTAGCAGCATTTCCGGCAGCATAGAAGGTAACCGGAATGGGCGTAACGGGGGCCGTCCATGTGAAACTCCATGTTTTGCTTCCGGTTGAAAATCCTGAGTTGTCCTGGTGTGCAATCGTTGCTCGTGAGTTCCCCCCCACATTCGCATTGAGTATGTGAGAACCCTCCCCCGGCGTAAACGTTCCGGCATTCGCACCCGAACTTTGTAACGATTCCAATCCAAACCCAAACAGACCAAACCCATTTTGAGATACCGTGACACTCACGTTGTAAGTCTGACCGGGTATATATTGATTCCCTCCAACTAATCCTGTTACGACAACGGCCACATCACCCAGACCGCTGTTGAGCGTAAACGAGTTGTGGCAGCTTCCCGACGCACAGGTACCTTCTCCGGGTGAACCATTGGATCCTGCTTTACCGGCTGAGTATTCGGCATTGTTGGAGGTCATGCTCATCAAGCCAAAAACAATCGCAGTGAGAACAACAAAAACGTAGTGGTTTTTTTTCATAAGGGTGTTTTAATGCAATGCAAACAAAAAGGCATGTGAAACGGTTCACTTGCCTTTTTACATTCACTGTTTATTAAACCCTAGCGATGATTACACTTCAATCAACGCTTCCTCATCAATTTTCTTTCTGAAAACCATCTGTCCGTCGAAGACATCGAGCACAACGGCTTCCGATTTATCAATCTTTCCGCTCAGGATATACTTCGACAACTCATTCATGACTTCCTTCTGAATAGTGCGCTTCACGGGGCGGGCGCCATATTGCGGATCAAAGCCCTTCGCAGCGAGATAACTCAACGCATCCGGTGTCACCACCATTTCGATTTCAGACTTGATCAAGCGCTCGGCCAACAGATGCAGCTGCAACTTGACGATGTTCTCGATTTGATGCTTACCCAGCGGTGTGAACATGATGACCTCATCCACGCGGTTGATGAACTCCGGACGAAGCGACGACTTGAGTACCATCATCACATCCAGTTTGGTGCGCTCAAACAACTCGGCATCTTCCGGGTCTTTCGCCTTCTCGTAATTCTCCTGAATAATCTGTGATCCGAGATTGCTGGTCATTATCACAATCGTATTCTTGAAGTTGACCAATCGTCCTTTGGAATCCGTCAAGCGACCGTCGTCCAATACTTGCAGCAATACATTGAATACATCGGGGTGCGCCTTTTCGATTTCATCCAACAAGATGACCGAATATGGTTTTCTGCGCACCGCCTCCGTAAGCTGCCCGCCTTCATCGTAACCCACGTATCCGGGAGGCGCTCCCACAAGACGGCTCACCGTGTGACGCTCCTGGTACTCGCTCATATCGATGCGCGACATGGCGTTTTCATCGCTAAACAAAAACTCGCTCAGCGCCTTGGCCAATTCTGTTTTTCCAACACCTGTTGTGCCGAGGAAAATAAACGAACCTATGGGCTTGCGTTCATCGCTCAATCCTGCCCTGCTTCTGCGCACCGCATCGCTGAGCGCGGCGATGGCTTCATGCTGACCAACCACACGCTTGCCCAATTCTTCTTCCAGTCGCAAGAGTTTCGCGCGCTCACTTTCCACCAATGCCTTGACGGGAATGCCTGTCCAGCGCGAAACCACATCCGCAATTTCTTCCGGATCTACTTCCTCTTTGAGCATCTTGGATGTTGCCTGGAGTTCCTGCAACTTCATACGTCCCTCTTCAATTCGCTGTTCCTGCTCCTTGATGCGTCCGTAGCGAATCTCCGCCACGAGTCCGTAGTTGCCCTCGCGCTCGGCTTGCTCGGCTTGCAATTTGAGCTCTTCGACCATTGCCTTCGCGGTTTGAATCGTTTCAACCACATCCTTCTCACTTTGCCACTTCGCCGCGAGTGCATTACGCTCCTCGGTCATGTCCCCGATGAGCTTGTTGAGGTCGTTCAACTTCACCTCGTCGCCTTCGCGCTTGATGGCCTCACGTTCGATTTCGAGCTGCATGATTTTTCGCTCGATCTCATCCAGCTCCATTGGTTTGGAATTGATCTCCATGCGCAGTTTCGAAGCCGCTTCATCAATCAAATCGATGGCCTTATCCGGCAAAAAGCGATCGGTGATGTAACGCTGTGAAAGTTCTACCGCGGCAATGATTGCGTCGTCTTTGATTTGTACCTTGTGGTGGTTCTCGTATTTGTCCTTCAATCCGCGCAGGATAGAAATCGCCGCATCGCGATCGGGCTCGTCAATCATGACTTTCTGAAAACGACGCTCGAGGGCTTTATCCTTTTCGAAATATTTCTGATACTCGTTCAGTGTTGTGGCTCCGATAGCACGCAACTCTCCGCGCGCCAAGGCAGGCTTGAGGATGTTAGCAGCATCCATCGCACCTTCTCCTCCTCCGGCGCCCACCAACGTGTGAATCTCATCAATGAAGAGAACGATTTCACCATCGCTCTTTTGAACTTCGTTCACAACCGATTTCAGACGCTCTTCAAACTCACCCTTGTATTTGGCGCCCGCAATCAGCGCGGCCATGTCAAGAGAAAAAATCTGCTTTGTTTTCAAATTCTCGGGAACATCGCCGTTGATGATACGGTGTGCAATCCCTTCAGCAATGGCCGTTTTACCCGTTCCCGGTTCTCCGATGATGATCGGATTATTCTTGGTGCGACGCGAAAGAATTTGCATTACACGACGAATTTCTTCATCGCGACCAATCACAGGATCGAGCTTACCGTCGCGCGCCAGTTTGTTCAAATTCTTAGCGTATTTCTCCAACGAGTTATACGTTTCTTCTTGAGAAGCCGACGTCACCCGTTGCCCTTTGCGCAACTCGGCTAGCGCCTTCTTCACGTCTTTCACCGATACTCCGGCATCACGCAGCATCTGTGATGTCTTGTCATTGCCCTCTGCAATGGCCATGAACAAATGCTCGATGGCAACAAACTCATCGTTGAATTCTTTGAGGTAATTCTGTGCGCGATTGATGGCAGTGTTGGCTTCGGACGAGAGTGTCATGTTTCCACCACTGACCTTCGCATAGCTTGACACAATCTTATCAAGCGCCTGTTGAACCATCGGAAAATTGACGTTCATCTTCTTCAAGAGAAACGGAGTGACCGAATCATCTGCGAGAAAAATACCTTTCAGCAGGTGTGCATTCTCTATGGTTTGTTGGCCGTGTTCGAGGGCGACTTGCTGCGCCTTCTGAATGGCCTCCTGGGTTTTTAAAGTGAATTTTGAGAAATCCATGTTTTTCAAATTTGATGGGCCGTTTACAACTCCGAGACCAAGCCTGATTTGCGGAAATTTTGGCCGAACCTGTGATCTTTTTCTGACGAAATGTAGGTCGGCGTTGTATTATCGCGACCGATTGTCAGCCTGATTTCGATCAACACATGCGCATCTTTTTAATCGGTCCGATGGGAAGTGGTAAATCCACTGTTGGTGCAGTACTCGCCGAGCGCCTTGAGTTGCCGTTTATCGATCTCGACCGACGCATCGAAGAGCGAGAAGGACTGACTATCTCTAAGTTGTTTGAGCAAAAAGGAGAAGCGTATTTCAGGCACTGTGAGTCGGAAGAATTGCAAACGATAATTCAAACCACACAGGCGGCTGTGATTGCAACAGGCGGCGGAACACCGTGCTTCCATGACAACATGAAACTCATGAATGCCGCCGGTGTTACGCTTTATCTGCACTGTTCTATCGAGACATTACAGCAACGAATTGAAAGCACTTCCGATGAACGCCCTGTACTTCGTCAAGCCGATTTTTCGCTTGAAAATCTTTTAACCGAACGAGAACCTTTTTACGCGAAAGCGCAGCACACCGTGAGCAATGACGGCGCCATCAGCACACCGGTTGACGCTATGATTTCGTTGCTAAAGAGTCCTTAGCCTAGTGCTTCACCACGACTTTGTGAATACTTCTTCCGGCAGAAAGGATGTACACACCTTCAGCCAGTGATGATGTGTCGATAGCGAATTGCTTTCCGCTCATCAGTGCTTGATGACACACGCGACCGCTGAGATCGATGAGTTTCACTTCGCACTGCTGCTGGTGCACATCGCTGACCAAATTCAGCGTGGCATCGGCGGGTGACGGATACATTGACCAGTGCGGTTGTGTAGTCAGTTCATCAACGGCAACGTTGCCAATCAGGACTAAATCAGAGACCAACACGCCCGGGCAAGTTCCATCCAACACTTCAACTACACCAACAAATCCGTATCCGTCGTTATCCCAAACGATCGTTGCATTGGCCGTGCCTTGTCCGGCGATGATTGTTCCACCATCAACAATCCACAAGTACACACTACCCGGATTTGACGGATAGGAATAAGTATGCACTGTAAAGGGATCGACTAAGATGTCGCCTGTAATTTCAAATGGGATTGTAGTATAGGTGTAGGTATAATAGCCCGGCCATATTGATTCCAAGAAGGCACCTTCACAATAGAGTGGCCATGCCAACTCAGTAATGTCGCTACCCTGTGCGTCGAGGAATATGGTGCAGGTTAGTGTTTCGGTAACCAATCCTACGTTGAGATACGCTTCGAGCGGAATTCCATTTTGATCCACGTCGCTTGTGCAACTTAGGGTTTCTGTCATCATCGCCGATTTGAGGGCTTGAGCACGATGAGAATCGTTGGTGATTGTGGTTGTTTCGACTGCGTCAATCGCAGCCCAAGCGGCAGAGGACTCTTGATTCGTTGTGAAGACAAACTGCCAACCCGCCCATGATAAGCTTAACGTTGAAACAGCCAGAATTACCAAAACCGCGCGTAGCATTTTTTTCATGAAATCAAAATTAGGTTTGACGGTGATTGCTGCAATGATATTTATCTGAAATGCATCAAGGCGAGGTTGTTAATGAGTCGCACACCACGGCATTGGCCGGAAGTTCACCGCCGAGTCGAGTAAGGAGTCGCAAGGCACCTTGGTCGTTGGGATGTTTACTCAATACGCCCGTCAGCAGCTCACAAGCAGCTTGTGATTGTCCGGCATCGGCGAGAACGATGGCCTGATAGGTAGGCAATCGATTCAGAACGATATCGAAGGGAAAAGCATCGAGCAGTTTTCGGTCGGCAGGTGATGTTGTTTTCAATACAAGCGGATCGCGCATGGCTTTTCCCAGGCAATGCTGACTGCGACTCCATCCGATGGACACCATGAGCAACAAGGTGGTGACGGCAAGCGCGGGCAGCAGCGCAAAGCCCTTTTGAACCGGTTGGGGTTTCGACGTGCACAGCAACAGAATCATCAGAGCGCCAAGTGTTTCACCGCGTTCCGTTGGAAATGCGAAAACGAGCATGGGCAGAAACACAATCACAGAGCGAAGAGACGGTTTGATAAAGACCAACCACCATGCGAGAAAAAGAAAAGTGAATATGATCCCCGCCTCGAAGATCAATTTGAGTAGATCGGCGTGCGGGTGACGCACCATGAGTTCACACTTACCCAGTGCGGCGCCGATGTATCCTTCGGCTTCGAATTTCCAGGAGCCGATACCATTGCCGAGAAGATTGATTCGCTCACCAGTCCATTTCCACATGATGAGTCGTTCGGATGAACTCTCTGCGCGCGTGAGGTTATAGTTGAGGTCGAGGTTTTTTACGAGATCGGGCAATGCATCGAAGCGGTGTTTTTGCGCGGGTGTGCGCAAGTGCGAGAAGGTAAGCTGCATGGCTACAAGCAGTGCTATTCCGAATGCCAGGCACCACTTGAACCAGCGCTCGTGGCGAAAGTTTCGGATAATCTCGAAGGCACCAAAAAGCGCGACACCGATGAGTGCTGTACGCACTTGGTAGACGACAATGATACCGGTAGCAGCGGCAAGAAGTAGCCACCGCATGCGGCTCGACCCTAGCAAGGCGAAGGCAGCAATACTCCACAGGGTATAGGACTCGATGGCGATGTTGCGATGGGCAAAAAGTGGCTTGATAGCGTAGGTGGACTCATGGGAATACCCTAGCGTCAGACTATTTTGAACCAGAAGCACCACGAGTAGTATTGTATAACTGCCCCACAGCAACGACAGCATAACGCGCGCAGTGGAACTATTGCGCAACCTATCGGTTGGCTGCAGCGATAACAACAGCAGAAAAGCAACGAGCAAGAGTATGTCCTCGTTATAGCTTTCCTTTCCAACGGCCTGTTGAACGGCAATCAAGACAAGAACAGCGGCCAAGACCCAAAAGAATCGCGGCGAAAGGGTGATTAGTTTCAAAACCAGCCCCACAAAAACGAGTGCGAGCAGCGCCGGCCAAGCGATGGTCCAGTGTGCATCGAGCGCAGCGCCGAATCGCAGTAAAGGCAATGAACACAGTGCAGCGAGCCAGGCAGTGATGCCTATCTGAAGCGCGATGCCACGCGGAGCGATAACGGGTTCCTGCTGCATGGAGCAAATGTAGGTGGGCAAATAATGTGTTGCCGATTGAATGACAATCGTCTAGTGTCAATTCTGTGCATTTCCTTCCTTGGGCGTATATATAAAACATTCCCTTTTTGTCAATTTTAAACACATATTATTGATAGCCAAATCATTATTTATCGCCACATTTGCCGTTATGAAAATGGAGTCAAAGCAGAGAGAGGCGTTCAGTAAAGTGGTGATGGCCCTGCTAGACGCGAAGAATCTGTCGCAGCGCCAGGTTGCTCTTGAGTTGGATACATCTCCTTCCAACTTCAATCAGCGGATCCTGGCGGGCAGCATGCGTCCGGGAATGATTATGCAGTTCAACAAGCTGCTGGGTGTGGATTTGTTGCGATTGGTGTATTTGCATGAACAGGGTGAAAGCCTGAGTTCGATCATCGAGATTGCCTCGCAGTCCGACGATTACGAGCACGCCGGTCGTGAACCGCAACCTTCATCGGAACTGTATGAGATGATTGTATCGCAAAGCCGCACCATCACTGAATTGCAGCTCCAGATTAAGGATTTGGTGAATCAGCTCAACAAGTGGATTGAGCACGACATGCAAAAGTCGCAGCAGCAACAGGAAGTCATCGCTCTGATGAAAGCCCAAAAGACGGCCGGGAAGAATTAATTTTTTCCACCCGTAACCCTCCCCTGAATTTTTCGTTCAACCTATTTGCGTATTTACATTAAGTGAATATTACTTGTGTATTTAACGGCATAACACTATTCTTGTACACGCAACTGAAAACGAAAAACTTGACGCACCTCCTCCCTTTCTACTTGAGGTCTTTTTTGCGCAGCCTGCAACGCGGGATTGCTTCCTTTCGTTTTTGCTTGGTCCTATACTATTTTGCCGCGTATGGGATTGACAGCGTGGCGCAGTGTACAGTTACCGCCGGAGGTCCATTCACCATTTGTTCAGGGGGATCGGTAGCTTTGGGAACAGGAATGGTTCTGGGCAATTCATTTGGTAATAATCCAACTTACAACTGGGCCAATGCCACGCCGGCCGATATAGCCAGCCCGACGGTAAGTCCCACCGTTTCTACCGCTTATAACGTAACCATTAGCGGACCTGCGGGTTGCACACAGACAGCTACCGTGCAAGTCAATGTGATGCCTGCGAATTTTAGCGTGAACGCAACTGCTAACACTAGCCCTAACCCAATTACGATTTGTCAAGGTCAATCCATCGACCTAAACTCGAGCGTGGCAAATGCAGCCGGTGCGACTGTCACTTATTCATGGAGTCATCCGAATGGTTACAGTAATAACACCATCAACCCGTCACCCATTACCAATGCAACCACGAATGCACAAGGCCTTTACACCGTAACAGCCAGTGTCGGTGGTTGCTCTGTTACAGACGCTATAGATGTTACAGTCGTTCCGGCTCCCATAGCCAGTAGCAACCTGCAACCTTTTAATGGCAGCGATTGGCTGGTTTACTGCACCAATCCTGGAGAAACAAGTGGTTTTGTATATGTATCCAACGGTTTGCCTGCCTCCTATTTCAACGCAGCAACTTCCTACACGATTAACTGGGGGGACGCAACACCGAATTACACATCCAATAGTGACACTTGGGGAACGCCTGCCGCCATTGAACACGAATATGATTTGGGACTATTCAACCTTACCTACAGTGTTACCACGGCTGGATGCACCACGACTTCCCAAGTCAGCGTCTTCGTTGGAAATCAGCCGGCCTCACCATTGATTCAACCACCTGCGAATGCACAAGGTTGTTCGCCATTTACCCTTGACTTCGGTATTTCCGGTGTTGCTCAGAACATTCCGGGTACTATTTATACCATCACCTTCTCTGATGATCCATCGAATCCACTTACGTTCGATCAATCGAACATCCCCACTCAAATAACGCACACGTTCACGACCTCCTCCTGCGGGAGCACATTCCAAAACGGAAGCATTTCTGAAAACAATGCCTTTGGTGCATCCATTCAAGCGGTGAATCCCTGTGGTTCGGCGAGTGGTTCAGCCGGGCCCATTCGCACATCAGAACCGCCAACCGTAAGTTTTGATCCATCGACAGATTATGCCTGTGTGGGAGAAGTTGTCAGCTATGATAATACTTCCGATCCAGGTGCGGTTATAACTGCGGCTAGCTGTAACTCGAATCACAAGTTTTTCTGGGAATTAACGCCCGCTGCCGGTTGGTCGCTTAGCTCAGGGAGCTTCGGATCTACTAACAATGCTGCTAATTGGAATGGATGGACATCGGGAAGCGACCCTATTGCAATTCAGTATTCTACTCCGGGCATTTACACCATGGAACTGAATGAAAAAAATGGATGTCCGGAAACTCAAACCCTCACACATGATGTTTGTGTTGTAAATCCACCCACCTGCAATTTCACTATTTCGCCGGCATCCGGTTGCTCCCCGCTTTCTGTTACCGTTAACAACACGTCTGTACCCCCCACTTGCAACGGTGTACCACTCGCTTTGCATTACGCATGGACGGTAACAACTCCGGCCGGATTGACATATAATCTGGCTGCAGGGTCCACGGCTAATTCACAAAATCCGACTTTTGTTTTCGAGAACGCCACAAATGCAAACCTCATTGGAACAATCAACCTGCAAGTCTCTCCGATTAATCCGAGTACAGGCGCAATCATGAATTGCTCTGCCAACTGCAGTCAGCAGGTAACTGTCTTCCCGGCACCTGATATTGACAGTCCATCACCACCTCAAACCATTTGCACCGGCGGCGATCCCGGGCCTATGACCGTGTCCTACACGGGTGGTGGAGCCGCAGCGCCAACCTATCAGTGGTATTCACGCACGACCGCAACCGGTGCGGGCGTTCTCATCACTGGCGCAACCAACGCCAGCTATGACCCGCCATTAGGGCTTACCACTACCACCTACTACTACTGTGTACTTACCTTTTCGACACCGAACTGCTCCAATTTCCCCTCTGAAAATTTCACCGTGAATGTGGTGCCCAATCCTGTTGCAGGTATTACAACATCTACACAAACTTTGTGCACAGGCGCAACGCCAACAGCACTTACTGCAAGTGTTACCAATGGCCTAGGATCAGGCACGACCTATCAATGGTACTCCAGTAATCTCCCCTCCGGTGCCGGTCCTACAATCATCAACGGTGCAACAAGTGACACCTACCTTCCTCCAAGCGCATCCACAGATATTTATTACTTCGTACAAGTAAGTCAATCGGGATGTGCAAGTGATAACAGCGAGCTCGTTCACATCGATGTATACACTCCGCCTGCAGTGACCTTCACGGGTGATTCTGCAACGTATTGTCAAGGTGCGAATGCGACGGATTTATCGGCAACGGCAACAGGCGGTGTTCCGGCGCAAACCATCAATTACCAATGGCAACAAAGTGTTGGTGGAGGTGCATTCACCAATATCGTAGGAGCTACCTCGAGCACCTTCGATCCGCCAACATCAGCCACAGGAATTATCACCTACCAGGTTATCGCGACACAGGCAGTATCCGGATGTAATTCGCCGGCTAGCGCACCGTTCACGGTAACGGTAAATGCGGGTCCAAACTATGCCGCCACACTTCCTGATCAAACGCTGTGTGTTGGTGGAACACCGGCTGCCATTACACCTGTTGTGCAGAACTATACCGGCGCGGCCACCTATCAATGGTACAGTAATTCAACAGCAAGTACAGTTGGTGCAACTCCGATAACCAATCAAACTTCCATCAGCTACACGCCGACGGCCAATACAACATCCGATCTTTATTATTTCCTTACCACAACATTCTCCGTTGGAGGATGCGGACAACTCTCAACTTCCCTGGCGCATATAATTGTTGTCGCTGATCCGCAAATTGACATTACCACCACTCCGCAAGCGATTTGTGTGGGCGGTACTCCCTCCGCGCTCGTGGCCACTGCCAGCGGGGGCACAGGTACCATCACCTATACGTGGTCGGCGGGAAATGCCATCAACAACAACACCGCCTTCACACCCATCGCAGGCAATAACGCGACCTCCTATGCACCTCCGCAACAAAACACTGCCGGTATTCAATACTATAAAGTGCAGATGACTGCAAGCGGAAGTGGGTGTGGAAGTGATGAGAGCGCAGTCGTTGGAATCACTATCAATGCCGATCCTATTGTCTCCGATCCACTCCTGACACAAACCATCTGCGCCGGAACAACACCAACCGATCTTGTGGTCAATGCATCATCGGGCGTGACTGGCGTTGCCTATTCCTATCAATGGAGTTGCACTATCAATAGCGACGGAAGTTCAGCCGCCTCCGTCGGCAGCAACAGCAACACCTATACGCCGGTGGTTTCTGCTGCCGGAACCAAATATTACTTCTGCACGGTCACACAAGCCAACAACGGCTGCTCCGGCACCAGTGTCATTGCAGAAGTCTTAGTAAATCCTGCACCATCGATCACCAGCACGTATTCACCCCAAAACGTCTGTGTAGGTGCAGACATCACCGACTTCATTGCATCCTATTCCGGCGGTACGGCCAATGCCGATGTTCAATGGTATAGCAATACAAGCGCTTCGAATTCAGGGGGAACAATTATAACAGGAGAAACGAGTACAACGTTTGATCCGCCCACCAACGCCGAAGGAAACTTTTTTTACTATGCGGTATTCTCTTTCACCTCCGGTGGCTGTGCGCAAGTACCAACGCAGGTTTGGACCGTGAACGTCACGGCCGGTGCAGCGATCGACATTCCTTTAGTACAGAACTTTGAAGTATGTGATGGTGGACAAATTACCGCACCACTTACACCAACATTTTCAGGAGGCTCGGGCACACCGACCTACACGTGGTATTCCAATACCACACCGACCACATCAGGGGGATTACAAGTGTATACAGGTCCAACGGCTGACTATACACCTCCCACACTCTCCTTTAACACGGCAGGCCCCGCCCTGCAGAATCACTACTACTACTGTGAAATCGCGCTGGACGGAGGCGGTTGTTCTTCGATTTTCTCGAATGTTTACACCATCGCTGTTATTGCCGATCCTGCCGTAACAACACAACCGCTTCCACAACAGACGCTGTGCACCAATGCAGCGGTAACGGATCTCGAGGTCGCAGCTACAGGTGGCTCGGGTACATACACGTATCAATGGCAGAGTTCTAATGCCGGTGCGAATACGTTTGTCGACATCGCAGGTGAAACGGCCGACACGTTTACACCACCCAATACAACAGTCAGCGATAAAGACTACCGTTGCATCATCACAGGACAATCTCCAGGATGCAGCTCCACGAGTGACATCGCCAACGTGGAGATTACCGTTGGGCCTTCATTCACCACAACGCCAACAGGCTTTGATGTGTGCGAAGGGGGCACCGCAACGAATCTCACCGTTGCTTATCAAAACGGATCAACCCAAGTCGCTTATCAATGGTATAGTTCTGCAACCGGAAATGGGCTCGACACGTTGCCCATTCCATTAGAAACCAATCCCACGTTTACCCCTCCAACCAATGTTGCCGGTGAGTTTTACTACATGGGTCGTATTATGTTTCTCACAGGAGGATGCGGCAGCATTTATACAGCGCTCACCAACGTGACCATTGCAGAAGACCCGAGTATTTCGATTGAACCACTGGCACTCGACACGGTATGTGCCGGCGGTACGGCTGCTTCACTTGAAGCCACTGTCATTGGCGGAACCGGCACGATCAGTTACGCGTGGTATGCGAATACTACCAATTCGACAACCGGTGGAAACCTGGTTGCAACCACATCGACCTATAGTCCGCCGAACCTTTCCACAAACGCAACAGGTAACGCCCATTATTTCTATTACGCCGTTGTAGCATTTGACGGATTAGGATGCGATGATGCCACGACTGCAACTACTGACGTCCTCGTTGTGGATGATCCTACCATCGTTGTTTCAGCTGATCAACAACTCTGTCAGAACGCGACGCCTGATGCATTCACAACGGTCGTCAGCGGTGGTTCAGGAACGAACAGCTATGCGTGGACGATGAACGGCAATCCTGTCACAGGCACAACTGCCACGTTGATTCCTGACAACACTGCTATCGGAACATTTACCTATGCTGTTGCCTTGACACAGTCCTCACCCGGCTGTTCAGCGCAGAGCAATACGGTTCAAATCACCTTCACTGATGCACCGTACATCAGCACACAACCGGAAGGCGATGTCATCTGCTCGGGAGGAATTCCCGATGCCATGAGTGTGGCTTACACCAACGGCAGTGGAGCGGCAACTTATCAATGGTATGTTGCACAAGACTCTTTGCTCAGTGACAGCGTAGCCATTCTCAATGCCACTGCAGATAACTTTCAACCGTCTGCTCTCAACGGCCTCGACACGCTTTACTATAGCGTCATCATCATGCTCAGTGAAGGTGGATGTTCGTCACTGATCAGTGATACGGCGCGTGTCATCGTATGGGAAGATGCTTTCGAACCAACCGGTTTAATAGACACCGTTTCTTGTATTGGCGGAACAACAAATAATCCTTGGGCGTTCGTTTATGATGGTGGATCAAACGAGGTCAGCTATCAATGGTATGAAAATACAACCGCGACCAATTCGGGCGGAACGGTCATTCCCGGCGCAACATCAGCCACCTTTGAACCAGTTATTCCGTCGGCCATTGGACAGTATTATTACTACTGTGAAGCCACCTTCGCCACGGAGGGATGTGATCCGCTGATTGGCAATGACGTCATGCTGGAGATTGTTGATGACCCTGTGGTAGATACGCTTCATTTCACGCAATCGATCTGCGAAGGAACAGCGGTTACTGATTTTGAAATCATCATTACGGGTGGTGCCGGAACGGCATCAACCTATTGGTATGAAGCAGGAGCAAATCCGCTGATTGATCCTGCCTTGAATAGCTCGCCATCGACAACCTACACTCCGGCGAATACTCCTGCAGGAACATTCAATTACTTCGCAAACGTCACACAAGACGTGGATGGATGTGCAACACAATCGCACCAAGCAACACTGGTGATTGCGCCAACACCCACCGTCACCACCATTGCTGATTCTGTGAATTATTGTCATCAAGCAACGAGCAATCCCATTGCCATCACCTTTATCAACGGCACCGGAACTCCCGATTACGCCTGGTATCAAATCGACAACGGTGTAACCACACTTATTGCAGGTGCTACTTCGGATTCATACACGCCTTCAACTAACACGGTAGGCAAACTGTATTACTACGCCGAGCTCATGTTCAATACGGGCGGCTGTCCGCTTATCACCAGCGATATCGACACGGTGATGGTGAACCCGTATCCCGAAGTTGTCATGACGGGCAGCACTGAAATTTGCATCGGCGACAGTACACCTCTGCTGTTCAATTTCACTTCGGTAGAAGGCATTTACACCCTGAACATCGATGCCAACGGAACACCGATGACTTTGAGCGACACCATTCAGAGCACGTTCGAAGAAATGGTATATCCGACCATCACCACAGCCTACACGCTGGAAGAAGTTTATTACACAGATCACCCGGAATGTGCCGTGCAGCCTTTGGATGTGGCGAATGTGATTGTACATGAATTGCCGTTGCTCACTATGAATGACAATGCGGTTTGTTCGGGCACCACGAATGTGAGTATGGGTGTGCAAGCAGCCCCCGCCGGGTTTCCATACGCATACGATTGGACAGCAGATATCGCTCAAGGATTTAATCCTGCCAATGCCACACTCGCCAATCAATCGGTCAATCCACCGACGGTTTCAGGCACAGATACTACTTATCACTACACCGTTGAAGTCACCAACACCACCACGGGTTGCATTCAAACCGATAGCGCCGCGATAACGGTTCATCCGCTTCCGAGTGCAGGCCTTGACCTCGACAGTATTGGATGCTTGAATATCCCTATACCTATTGCCAATAATGCGACAGGTGTGCTGGGTGGAAGCTACCAATGGCTAGTAGATGGAGCACTTTACAGCACGCTTTCATCGCCTGCCGATGTGGTGTTTACATCAATCGGTTTTCACAACATCGAGATGACGGCCATTACACCGTTTGGCTGCACAGATGATACACTGGCTGAGATTGAAATCATCATTCCACCTGTAGCTGAATTTAGTGCTACGCCTGATAGCGGCTGCGCGCCCGTGAATGTGAGTATCACCAATATTTCCACAGGACAATACACGACCTACGACTGGAGCATTGACCCCTTCGCATCGCTGGATGTATATGATCCACCGATGCTCACTTATGAGCAAGGTGATTCAATCGTCAGCTATTACATCACGCTTACTGTATCGAATTTGTGTGGTGTACGCGTCGATCGAGACACGGTGAAAGTCTTCCCTACTCCTGTGGCTGATATTTATGCGTCGGTAGCTGATGGCTGCACGCCGCTGAGTGTCGATTTCTACGATAATTCTACCGGTTTGCCGGACACCTATGTTTGGGATTTGGGTGATGGAACGACAACAGGATTGGCCAATCCCGTGGATCATATTTACTACACCGACACGCTGCCGAGCACCTATTTGATTATTGCAACGCTCACCAATGAATGTGGAACCGACATCGACAGCACGACGCTTACTGTTTATCCCAACACGCTCAATCCGTTTTTCAGTGTGGGGAACACTTTCGGCTGTGAACCGTTCTCCATTCAAATCACCGACTTTGTGGATACGAGTATCACGGTGACTTACAGTTTCGGTAATGGCGATTATTCCGGGGAATATGATCCTGCTTACACCTATGACGAAGCGGGCAGCTATCAATTGATTCAAGAGATTACGAATGGCTGTGCCACGGCCTCAGACACAGTTCCGATTATCGTTTTTGAAACACCCGAGCCTGTGATTGAACTCGCCGATGACGATGGCTGCGTGCTGAGTGAAATAGCTTTTGTTGGAAGCAGTAACACGCCCGGTAGCTTTCTCTGGGAAATGGGTGACGGTGCGCAATACACCGAATTACTGACAGAGCACACGTATGCGAATCCGGGTGTTTACACGCTAACACTTTCGGTAGATGGTCCGAATGGTTGCACAGGTCAAACGACAGAAGAAATTGAGATTCATCCTCTACCAACACCGGCCTTCAGTTCACCGGAACAAGTGGGCTGCACACCTTTCCAGATTTGCTTTACGAATGCCAGCAGTGGATCGGTGTTTTATGAATGGAGTTTTGATGATGGCAATATCAGCGCAGATGCCGAACCGTGCCATGAGTTCGAGAACCTCACCAATCAGCCCGTCTTGCATGAAGTCACCATGACGGCTATTGACATCAACCTCTGTCGGAACTCCACTTCCATGAACATCCTAGTTGCACCGGTTCCAACCAGTGCATTTACACTCAGCGCCTTTGAATCCTGCTACTTCCCTACCTCTGTTGAGGCCACGAACTTTAGTGTTGATGCAACAGGCTACAACTGGTATGTGGATGATGTTTTCATCTCCTCCAACACGAATACGGAACTGACGTTCGACGCGGTGGGCAGCTATGATGTCGGATTAGAAGCAATCAATGCCTACGGATGTACCAATTTGAATGAGGTTGAATTCAATTTGAATCCGCTTCCGGAATTATCGTTTATCGCGGACACCACGAAAGGCTGCGTGCCTCTGGAAGTCAGCTTCATCAATACCTCCAACGGTGCGAACTCGTTTGTGTGGGATTTCGACCATGGCGCCGGCAGCACGACAACGAATGCGAAGCATACATTCACCGTTCCGGGTGTATTTGATGTGAGTATGATTGGAGTAACACAGGCCGGATGTTCCGATACACTGGAATTCGATCAACTCATCACTGTTTATCCCACACCGCTGGCGCTTTTCACGATGGAAAAAGACACGACGAATGTCCTGCAACCGATAGTGCGATTCACCAGTGAAAGTGTTGGTGCGTTCCTGCATACGTGGGACTTTGGAGATGGCACTTTCGCCTATGCACCCACCATCGACCATTGGTTTACCGATTACGGGTTTTATCCCATTACATTGACCGTAGAAAATCAATACGGCTGCACGGCTCAGGCTGTCGACAATATCGTCATCGAAGATATCTTCCTGGTGTATGTTCCCAATGCTTTCACGCCGAATGACGATGGCTCCAACGAGTACTTCCACCCCGTGATCAATGGCAAGCAGTTTATCCGCACCTATCACTTCTGGATTACAGATCGCTGGGGTACCGTAGTTTATGACTCAACTGATCCGAACCACGCGTGGGTTGGAAATGTTCGCAACGGAGATTACTATGCAGAAAGTGGTACGTATCAATGGCAGCTCATCATCAATCGCACGGATACCGACAACCCCTACACGGCACAAGGGCACGTTATAGTGATGCGTTAATCGAGGTAGACCGCTTCTTTTCCCTTTGTAAAATCGACCGAAACATGTTCGCGCAAATTGGTCGAAAGGGTGAGGCCTACATAATCAGGACGAATGGGAAACTTGCGATGAAAGCGATCAATGAGCGTGGCAATTGCCAATCCTTTTAAATCGGCTTCCAATAAAAATCGTGATGCATAAATGAGTGTTCGCCCGCTGTTGAGCACATCATCCACGAGCACCACATATTTCCCTTTCATGCTCTTGATTTCAGCAGAGCATTGTATTTCCTCTTGGAGAGGTTTGTCCTTATTGAGTTGAATGGATTCTAGGCGAACGGTGATTTCACTATTGATGGCCGTTAGCTTTTGATGCAACCGTTTGGCGACATCACTTCCGCGTCCGGTGACTCCAACCAGAATTAGTTCCTTTTCCTTGTAATGGTTTTCATGGATTTCATGAGCGATACGCGTGAGCGTTTGCTCAATTTGCTTTGCCGTCAGAATGATTTCGCGCTCTTTGACCATGTTTCAAAAGTAATTATTTCGTTGAATCCATTTCAAAGAGTGCAACGGTTTCGATATGTGAAGTATGCGGAAACTGATCCACCATGCTCAATTTGCGAAGCGTGTAGCCGGCTTCCATTAAATCCAGTGTGTCGCGGGCTTGCGTTGCTGGATTGCATGAAACATAGACGATTCGACGCGCGCCCAGGCGAATCACTTTGCGCAGCGTTTTAGGGGCAATACCTCCTCGCGGTGGATCCAACACGATGCAGTCAATCTTACCGGTGTACTCGGGGTATTGCAACAGGAATGATCCGACATCGGCTGCGAAGAATTCCACATTTGAAACTCCATTGCGTGCTGCATTTCGCTTCGCATCTTCAATGGCGTCTTCCACGATATCGACGCCAACAACTTTCCGTTTGGACGCTTGTCCCAAAAGTTGCGTGATGGTTCCGGTGCCACAGAACAAATCCATTACTACTGCATCATCACGATTATCATCGAGTGATGCATATTCAATGACTTTGCTGTAGAGTCGTTCGGCGCTTTTTGGATTGGTTTGAAAAAAACTCGTCATCCCAATTTCAAAACGTAGTCCGTTGATGGTTTCTGCAATCACCGGCTCACCATACAGCTGAATGGTTTTTCCATTCAGTGGATCAATGCGATCACCGGTGTTCGGATTGATGGTGTGAATCACACCGGCAACACGCTCTCCAAACAACTTGCGGATGAACTCCACGAATGCCTGACCATTGAATTCCGATACGCGCTGTTCGGATGTGACCAGGTTGATGAGTAATTGGTTGGTCGCGTAACTCTTGCGCACGATGAGGTAGCGGAAGAAGCCATGATGTCCGGGCGGATGCCAGGCCGGTAGTCCCGTTGAAATGCACCAACGACGCAGCTCACAAAGCTTCGATTCAAGTTCCTCGTCCATTAGTCCTGAATCACGATCGAGGTTTTCCACGCACCACCAGGTGCCGCGGTGTTTAAATCCCAAACCGAAATCATCGTACTCCTTTTCTTCCTCCAAATCATACCGAATCACACTAAACGCGTATTCCATTTTATTGCGATAATGCCATACTGAAGGAGATTCAATAAAGGCGTCCATGCACGATTCGATGTGCTCCAGTTTCGCGATGCGCTTGAAGAGTTCGAGTGTGTTGCGCTTTTTGTAGTGATGCTGTAATTCGATAGGAAGGGTCGCATAAGGCGCCCCTGGAATAGCCTGAAACGGGATCTTCACTTCTTGCTCAGAAGTCTCCAGCACTTTGACCAGTTTGCATTCGGCAAACCGTTTTTGCGCCTTGTCAACTCGGGCCAGCACGCGCTGACCGGGAATGGCATTTTGCACAAAGACGGTGAAATCGCCTTGTTCGGTGGGTATTTTACCGATGGCCACGCCGCCAAATGCCATGTCGGTGATGACCAATTCGAGTTCTTGATTCTTCTTTACGGGACGATCCTGCATGGCCGCGAATTTACCGCAGTTGAGGAAGTGGATTACATTTGACGACCATGGAAAAAATCCGTCCGTCCATTTCATTACTAGTGGGTCCGCTGCTGTTTTTAGCGCTGTGGGCTTTTAACCCTCTTGGATTGGATTCTTCCCAAATCAAGGTGCTCGGTGTAGTAGCCTGGATGCTGGTGTGGTGGATCACAGAATGCGTACCCATGGCGATTACCTCTCTTTTGCCGGTGATGCTTTTTCCGCTATTGGGAGTGATGAGCCTGGAAAAGACGTGCCTCACCTATAGTAACCGGTATGTGTTTTTATTCTTGGGAGGATTCTTCATTGCGCTGGCCATGGAGAAATGGAACCTGCACCGCAGGTTGGCCTTGAGCATTGTGAACCGCACCGGAACAAGCGCCAACACCATCATCTTCGGTTTCATGCTGGCCAGCTTCACCATCAGCATGTGGATTTCCAATACAGCCACTACCTTAATGATGTTGCCCATTGCTGCATCAGTGGTGTTACTATTAGTGAAGGCCGGAGAAGAATCAACCGATCGGGGCACGCGCAACTTCGCCACAGCGCTGATGCTTTCCATTGCGTATGGCTCGAGCATTGGCGGTATTGCGACGCTTGTGGGCTCACCGCCCAATGCAAGCATGGCCGGTATTCTGGATAAGTCCTTTCAGTGTCCCGTGAGTTTTTTCACCTGGATGAAATACGGACTGCCCTTCGCGCTGGTCTTTTTGGTGATTGCTTTTGCTGCCATGGTGTATGTGATTTTTCCGAATCGCCTTGGGAAGTTCGCTTTGGGTCATGAGCTGATTCACGCAGAGCTGGAAAAGCTCGGTTCATGGAGTCGCGAAGAGAAAATCACCTTTGGCGTTTTTATCTCTACTGCGATCTTATGGATTATACAGGAACCCATCGCTGCGATGCTCAAACCAATGGGGATTGAATTTTCGGATACCACCATCAGCATCATCATGGGAAGCTCCCTGTTTTTGATGCCGGTTAAAGGCGAACGCAAGCAGCTCCTTGAATGGCGCGACACCGCACAGTTGCCCTGGGGAGTGCTGCTCATGTTTGGCGGAGGGATGAGCTTGGCGGCGGCTTTCGACCATTGCGGCCTAGTGCAAACCGTTACTGCTTCGATGCAGCGCATTGATTCGGGAAATCTCTTCTGGTTTGTGAGCATGTTGTGCGGTGTGGGATTAGTGATCACTGCGCTCATGAGTAACATCGCGATGGTCAACATTTTCGTACCGATTGTGGCTTCACTGGCTTTGGGATCCGGCATCTCGCCAGAGTTATTTGCGATTCCTGTCACAATTGCTGCCAGCTGCGACTTCATGTTCCCGATGAGCACACCACCAAACGCCATTGCTTACAGCTCGGGCTACATCCGCGGTAAAGACATGCTCAAGGCGGGCGTTGTGCTCAACCTGATCTCGCTGGGACTCTTGATGGGCCTCGTGTGGTGGATGGTCGGGTAGATTTTTTTACGGGAGGTCTTGTCAGTTGAAGGCAATGAACTACATTTGCCGTCCAAATTTTGACATAAAGTCACTCGGAGAGGTGGGTGAGTGGCTGAAACCAACAGTTTGCTAAACTGTCGTAGGGGGTAACCCTTACCGGGGGTTCGAAGCCCCCCCTCTCCGCCAAGTCTTTCTTTGTTATGGACTTTTTTTTGGGGTAAGCTTTTGTTGAATAAGAAATTTTAGAGTCTGTTGCAGCATCAAATAAACACGCCTCCCCGTTGGGAGGCGTTCTTACTTAACCAAATCCATTAATTAACCAAAAAAACAAATCACACCCTTATAACGGGGTGCGTTGAATGAAGGTTACAAAAACGATTATTTTTTTTCCGACACCGATAAGACTATGGTCGGATGCCCGGAACACGAGGTTCACCGAACAATTCACTGAGTGATCCCGAAGGGATTCGAACCCCTGACCAACAGATTAGAAATCTGCTGCTCTATCCAGCTGAGCTACGGGACCTGTTAAAATTCAAAAGTTCAACCTCTGAAATCGTGATTTCCAAGGTTGAACTTTTTTCGTCGGGGTGGCAGGATTCGAACCTACGACCTTCTGCTCCCAAAGCAGACGCGATACCGGGCTACGCTACACCCCGAAAACGGTGGCAAATGTAAGCCGTTTTTCATTCCATTCAACACCAAATTCGCGAGGGACGCGAAAAATGTTTGGCTGTAGCCAATGCAGGCAAGGCTGCGCGCATTATCCCCCGCGCGAATCCTCCGTTAGCCCTTGATTTTCAGTAATCGAAAAATTTCTTTCTGCAAAATGAAACTTTCGAAAACCTCCCGGCGTATCA
>JBKCDO010000052.1:0-5710 GCA_046304755.1 Flavobacteriales bacterium | reverse complement strand
GTGTTGGATGGAAAGGATGTTTCCGTCATCAGCAGTAAATGACGCGGCAATCACAGTTCCTTCCAGAACGGCTTTCACAGGATCATCTTTGGGAGCCACGAGATCGATGCCATAGTGCCCCTGCTTGGGGTCGAATGCACTGAGAATAGTTCCATTCACAGGCTTGAACAGAATGATACCCTTACGACGATCCTTTTCCTCATCCACAGCAGCAATGTTGAAGCGATCTTGTTCGGACAGCTTTTGGCGCATGGCTTCGTCGACGTCGCTCACAGCGTAATTCAACGACGCTTCCTGTGATTCGCTTGGCACAGAATCCGAAGCATTGCTCAAAGATCCCCCGGCCAGTAACACACGTAAGTCATTGAAGTAGCGTTCGTTTTTTCGGGATACTTCGAGCAAGGAATCCGCGGTCAGTCTGGCGCGACGAGCTTCTTCGCGAAACTCGGTGGCTGCGTAATCGGGGATGACGTAGTTTTTCAGGGGAGTAAAGGCCACGAGCAAATAGATAAGCGCACCGAATACGATGAGCATTCCTCCGAACATGATAATCAAGTTGAGTGGCGTCAGCGAATAGGACAGCTTTTCCTCAAAAGTGTTTTCGTTGAGCACCGTAAGCCGGAAGCGACTTTTCAGCTTCTTGAGTAATTTTTTTCGCTTGTTTTGAGGTGTAGCAACCATTTTACCGTCGAATTCTTCCTTGGGCTTAGCTATTCCGCACAAAAATGAAATATTTTTGACGCTTTCCTGTTAGATGCGGGCAATAAATTCAAGGTTTTGTGAAAATTAGTCTTCTGATCAGGTATTGTGTGGTGTTGTGCATGGCGTTTTTTCTTGGAGGATGTTCCAACAAGAAAGATGGCACGGCCTATCGTTTATACCATAACATGACCGGTCATTACAATGGCTATTTCAACGCCAACGAACTTGTAGTGAAGGGCGCGAGCACCCTTGCTGCTAATCACAAAGAAGATTACGATAAGTTGCTGCCTATCTATATCCACGGTACAGAGGAAGAGGCAAAGGCCATTTTCCCCGATATGGAAAAGGCCATTGGCAAGTGTGAAAAGGTCATTAGCAAGCACACGATTAAGGACGAAGGAGCTAAGGACAAGAAGCGCCCGGAATTCAATAAGTGGATTGATGACAACTACATGGTCATCGGGCAGGCGTATTTCTACAAGAAGAGTTTTTACAAGTCAGCGGATATTTTCCAATACGTCAATCGCAAGTTCAAGAAACCGGAGGTTGCTGTGAAGAGCAACACCTGGTTGGCAAAGACCTACAATGAGCAAGAGGAATACGGGAAAGCCATTCAGGCATTAGTTCGCGCTGAAAATGATGTGGAAGACGAAAAGGTGTCATCACGCTTGAAGGCGGATTATCACCTCACGTATGCCGATGCTTATATCCACCAAAAGAAGTGGGATAAGGCGGCAAACGAATTGGATCTTGCGTTGGGTTTCATCGAACGCAAACGTGAGCGCGCGCGTCCGCACTATATCCTGGCGCAGCTTTATCAGCAAATGAACCGCAGCAGTGATGCCATTACTCACTTTGAGTCTGTGGTTCGCTCGCGTCCGACGTACGAACTGGAATTTCACGCGCGCATCAACAAGGCGCTTTCATACAGCCGCACCGGTGGCAGTTCCGGAGAGATTCAAAAGGAATTGTTCAAGATGTTGAAGGATGAGAAGAACGCGGATTATGTAGATCAGATTTATTATGCTCTTGGAGACATTGCATGGGAAGAACAGCGCAGAGAAGATGCCATCAGCTATTATGAAAAATCAATTGAAGCGAATACCACCAATGAGAAGCAGCGCGTCAAAGCTTTCCTGCGCTTGGCGGATTTGTATTTCGATGAGCGTCAGTATGCCTCAGCTCAGGCTTACTACGACAGCACACTCAAGAAAATTGACGACAAACACGACCGGTATCTCATCATTAAAACACGCGCGGAGTCTTTGACTGAGTTGGTGGGGCATTTGGATGCCATTGATTTGTTTGACAGTTTGAATACGATTTGTGCCCTTGATCCTTCAGCGCTCGAAAAGAAACTGGAGGATATTGCCAAGAGCCTGGCTTATGAGGCAGAGCAGCAGCGCATCGAAGATGAGCGCCGAGCAGCAGAAGCTGCGGCAGCTGCAGAGGCGAACGGCATCAGTGGAACATTTTGGTGTTATAACGACGAGCTGCTGGAAAAGGGAAAGACAGGCTTCCAGGATGAATGGGGCGATCGTCCATTGAAGGATTATTGGCGCTTGCAATCGAAACTTGCAGAATCGTTTGGCCCGGGCGAAGAGGTCATTGAAACAGCAGAAGCGGCGGCCGACAGCACAGGTGCCGCACCGGAGGATAAGTACAAGACGCCGACTGCTGAAGAGCTGAGGTCCTCTCTACCGTGCGACAACACATCTGAAATGACACGCATCAAAGCGGATGCTGCTGAAGGCTATTACAACGCCGGTGTGGTGTACAAAGAGAAATTGGATGACGACGATAATGCGATAAGCACGTGGGAAGAGCTGTTGGCTAACATGGACGAGAGCAGCTATCACCCAACGACCTACTATCAGTTATTCCGCACGTGGATGGCCAAGGAGAATACGAAGGGTTATGTGAAGAATCCGTTTTGTGAGAGTTGTAACTCGAAGTACTGGGGCGATGAAATTAAGTCACGCTATCCGGGAACCGACTGGGCGATGTTGGTTGACAATCCCGGTTATCTCGATATTCAGGATATGAAGAAGGCGAAGGAGAATGAAGCGTATGAGCGTGCTTATTCCTTCTATGCATCGCGCAGTTATGGAAGGGCAAAAACCTACTGCGATAGCGTCATAACCGCAGACCCGCAAAACGGGTTATTGTGCAAATACAAGTTATTGCGCGCGGTGTGTGTAGGCTATTCAGATGCACCTTACGGGGTGAAAGAAAATTACCAGCGCGAACTGAATACGTTGGTTCAGGAATGTCCCGGTACACCGGAAGCTTCGCGGGCAGATCAGTTGTTGCGTGCGATATCAGGTTCGGAGCCACCGGCTCAGAATCCATTGGCACCCCCAACAACGGCTGCATTGGATAGCCTCTCGCAGTCAGCGGTTCCGACAGATTCGTTGTCGATGGAAGAATTGGATGGGCCGTACAAGTTTGATGCAGCAGCTGAACATTACCTCGCCGTGTTGATGCCGGTTCAGGGAAGCGACATACAGGCCGCGAAGGCAGCAGCGGCGGATTTTAACCTGGTGTTTTTTAATTCGGCTCAGCTGCGCGTAACGAATAACTTGTTGGATAAGGATTATCACATGTTGTTGATTAAGTCATTCAAGTTATTGGATGAAGGCAAACAGTATTTGAACGCCTTCACTTCGGATACCGATAAGCTGGCGGGCATCAACGTGAATGGCAATCATGTTTTTTTGATTTCCAAGCAGAATTACATAGCTTTGTTCAAAGGGAAAGACTACACGCGATACCTTGACTTTTTTGCGCGGTATTACTAGTGGTTTTCTTCCTGACTAACCCGACCTGACCCATGTTTCCTAAACAGCCCAAGCCCATGGCAAAACCAACAGAGTCCGTTCCCGATATGGGGATTAATCGCATTGTGGAAGGTACAAGTATCGAAGGTGAAATCCGTTGCGAGAGCAACATTCGCATCGATGGTTCATTCATCGGAAACCTGAGTACCAAGGGCCGATTGGTCATAGGACCTGCCGGTCGAATCGAAGGCATCGTGAATTGTCAAAATGCCGAGATTGAAGGGTTGGTAAAGGGTAAACTCTACGTGCAACAAATGCTTTCACTCAAAGGAACAGCAAAGGTCGAGGGTGATATTTTCACCGATAAGCTGGCGGTTGAACCGGGTTCATCATTCACCGGCGCTTGCAACATGGGCGCGAAGGTGAAGGAGATGAAAAATGAATCGCAATTGGATGGCGTTGCCTCAGCCACCCGATAAGGGAAAGAATCCCGTTTTACGTTTCACATCGGTAGCCACACAGATGGCCATCACCATTTTTTTGGGCGTATGGGGAGGGATTCAGCTCGATCGTTATTTAGGGTTTGAATCACCGATTATGACACTCATCTGCTCGCTGTTGGGAGTTGTCATGGCTGTGTATATTGTGATTCGTGACGTATTGCGTAAGCCCTGATATTTGTACCAATGAATTCCAAAGCTTTTCTTGTTCCGCTCGCGATTGCAACCATCGTGTTGTATGTGCTGGCCATTGCGGTGTTGTTTCTCGTTAAAAAGCCGATGCCCGATGCGGTTTGGGTGCTGATACCACTGTATGGTGTAGTTACGTATTTCTTATATCAAATGATAGCTTCATCCAGCGCGAAATCACCGCATCGATTTGTAGCTTCAGTCAATGGTTCCGTTTTGATTAAGCTGTTCATGTCGGCCATCATTGTTGGTGGTTATTTCTATTTGAAGCTTCCCGGAAAGAAGGCATTGGCGCTCGCGGTGATGGGCATTTATGCGATTTACACCACGGTGCTTGTTCGTGAATTGTTGCCCGTCCTTCGCAAAGGAAAGCCATGAACAATCAGCAGCGTTATCATGTCATTGGATTGATGAGCGGTACTTCGCTCGACGGGTTGGATGTGGCCTATTGTTCTTTCGTTTGGGATGACCGCTGGCATTTTGAAATCCACGAGGCGCAAACAGTTGCGTATAATGATGAATGGCGAGAGCGTTTAACCAAGGCTCATACAGTGAGCGGTCTGGAATTAACAGCATTGCATGTGGATCTCGGCAAGTTGCATGGTGATTGGGTGAATCAATTCGTTCGCCAACATCAGCTGCAACCAAACTTTATCGCATCCCATGGTCACACGGTTTTTCATCAACCGGAGCGCGGCATTACGCTTCAAATTGGAAGTGCCCCGCACATTGCTGCAGCAACAGGCATTGATGTCATTTCGGATTTTCGTTCGATTGACGTTGCACTTGGAGGACAAGGAGCGCCGCTGGTTCCGATAGGCGACATTTTTTTGTTTGGTGAATATCCGATGTGCTTGAATCTGGGAGGAATAGCGAATGTGTCGGTTAAGCGGTCGCTCCAAATTGAGGCGTACGATATCAGCCTATGTAACATCGCGCTGAACCATTTTGCCGAGAAACTCGGATTCGCCTACGATGCCGGAGGTAAGCTCGCGCGCTCGGGCAGCGTCGACCAATCACTGTTGGACGCGTTGAATGCATTGAATTTTTTTCATCAGTCCGCCCCGAAGTCATTGGGAAAGGAATTTTGGCTGCAAACATTTTTACCCACTATAGAATCACATGCTGTGCGTGTGCACGATGCGTTATGCACGCTGACGGAGCATATTGCCATGCAGATAGCGGCCTCTGTATCGAATGCAGAGCCGGGTAGGATGTTGGTTACAGGCGGTGGTGCTCATAACACGTTTTTGTTGGAACGACTTGCGGCGCACACGAATCACGAATTGGTGGTGCCTGAAAAGCGCATTGTTGATTTCAAGGAAGCGCTGATTTTCGCCTTCTTAGGAGTGCTTCGCATGAACCATCAACCGAATGCATTGACCACTGTTACCGGTGCGCTGCGCGATAGTATTGGTGGCGCTGTTTATTGCGCACGATGAGCGTTCCCGTTCTACATTAGCCGCGAAAATCAAGTCTATGAAAGAGTTATTGGCGAAGTACGAAAGCAAGCGTCCGGAGATTGTATTTGAGTGGAAG
>JBKCDO010000051.1:0-8317 GCA_046304755.1 Flavobacteriales bacterium | reverse complement strand
GATAATCATTCGCTTCGAAAACCTCGACTTCAAATCCTGCAGCACGCAATCGAATAGCCGACGACAAGCCTGCTACACCTGAACCGATAATGATGACTTTCTTACTCAATCCCTTTTTGCGTGGAGCACTAGCGCACGATGGTCAGCGATTGACGAATCGTTTCCTTATCTCCTGCCAAGGTCACCACATATTGACCGTTGGCAAGCTCAGGCAAATCAATGCTTTTTTCCAGGCGTGCTCCGGCAGCAAAAACAGTTGTTTCGATCACAAGTTTACCGGTCAGATCAAAAAGTTGAATGCGGTAGTTGCCGCCATGCAAGTCCGATGCACTGATGCGCAATTGCGTGCTCGCCGGATTCGGAAAAACGGTCATGGCAGCAGAAGAGCCACTCGTTTCATCCACAGAAAAATTAGTAAACACATTGATGTTATCCACGTAAATCACGTTCCCGTAGTGACCACGATTCTCGAAAGCGATAATCACATCTTCAAACAAAACGCCGCCGGGAAGGTTTGCTCCATAGCTTGCCCATTCGGAAGCAACCGGCACATAATAACCCGTATTGTCGGGTGCTGTACTCAAGTCATCGCCGCCCAAACTCCAGAGCTCCGTCCATGTATCGCCGCAATCTGTTGAGTACACCACAGCAAGCGTATCGGTGTATCCGTCGCTATACTGCGCGTAGGCCACATCGAAGCTGATACCCAAGTCGCTTCCGCTCCGTTTGCCGAGCCACACGCGATGACGCGCTCCTTGTGCATCGTTGTAATAATTGTCATAGCGCATACAGTAGTTCCCGGTTCCAAAACCACTGGCATCACCGGTAACTGTCCACGCTGCGCCTTCCTCCACCACCCAACTATCCGGGAATCCCGCTGTTTCAAAATCTTCATAAAAATCACCACCGGTACCCTCTGCACTACTGATGTAGTTCGTGTACGTCACCGTCTGCGACTCTCCTCCATCGGTCACCGTGAGCGTGACATCGTAGGTTCCGGGAGTATTGTAAACGACCGTTGGATAGGGCTCCGTGCTTGTCGCAGGCGTCGCACCGGGAAACGACCATTCAAACGTTGCATTCGCTGAGCACACACTGTGATTCACGAAATGCACCTCATCACCCGGACAGAAAAACGTTTCAAACGCTGCTGAAAAATTCGCAATGAGTGCGCTCGGCTCATACGCCGGTGCTTCCCAAACACCAAGGTTCCACGTAGCTAGTCTCACCACGTTATCACGCACGAACGGCACGATACGCAGCGGCTCTGTTCCCACAGGAAGACCGGTGCTGTAGCTCATCCAATCGCTCATGCTGTTGTTGCGGTAAAACACCACGCCGTGCTGCATGGCGAGATAAACACCGCCATCGGTTCCGTATTGATGCGCGATTGCCCAAGGGTAAAGACCATTGAGTGTCGACGTCGTTAAGTTCTCCCAATTCGTGCCACCGTCCTGCGTGCGAAATACTTTGTTGGAATTATTGCCATCGTAGAAGGAGATCCACAGCTCCAGCGGATTGGTGCCCGACAACGAAAACGAGAAATAGCGCAGGTTCTGCGGTAAATCCATTTCCTCCCAGGTTATGCCATGGTCTGAAGAATGCCAGAGCTTTCCCGTATTGCCCACCCCTTGCTGAACGTAGAGATGATTCGGATCGGCATAACTCTGCTCCATCCAGTAAATGCCATTATTCACAGAAGTCCCGAAGGCGTAGAACTCACTGAACGAACCACCGCCATTCGTCGAACGATAGAGTTTATTCTCTTTGCCGAGCCAAGCGACGTTGAAATACTCGTGATCAAACATGACGCGCGAACTTCCATTGTTCCAGTAGCTCTCATTGGGCGACATGCCCAGACCGAAATACTGCGACTGACCGTCGAGCGTTTCCGGCAAAATGCGTCCACCGATGTCGCTGAACATGACCTTGTTTTCATCGGTGTACTTCACATAACCCGTGGCTGCTTCACCACCACCGAGCGCCAAAAACTCGCCGGATGGATAATTCTCGTGATAAGCCATATTGCCGTTGTGGTAGCGGCCGCCCACCATCATGTCTTCATTCCATCCTTGATCATAACCCCACAAATTGACAGCAAACAAACCTCTGTTGAGGTTGTCGTGCGACTGCATGAAATCCGACGAATGGCCGATGCCACCATCATTGCTAAACCAGATTTCCTCGGTCGTCTCGCTCGTTTTATAAATGCGATACTCTTGTTGGTCAACGTGAAATTGAGCGATTCCACCGATGTATCCGCCTACGCCTTCATAGGTGGCACCGGCATCATTGCTCTGCCACAGGTTCAACCCACCGATGAGAATTTTATCCGGATCAAGTTGTGATGCAACCATGGTGGTGTTGTAATGGATCTGCGAGTAATCGCCGTCATCACCTTGAAAATTCATCAGGTTCGGATGATCAGCAGTATACGGTGCACCAATAAGACCATGCGGCAGCGACCATGTTTCTCCTGCATCGTAGCTCACCCACGTCCCTACCCAACCGTTCGTCGTAACCGTCGAGCCCGCATTTTGATACCCCACCAAACAGGCATAGATGCGATTTGGATCAGCCTCCGTCACAGCCAATCGTCCACCTTGAATATCGATATCGCCCATGGAACTGTCGAACCAGCCGCTCACACTTTGCACGAAGGTTTGTCCGCCATCAGTGCTCTTGTAAAACTGCGCGTGATCGACGCCAAAATCAAAGTGAATGCAATACACCGTTTGCGGATCACCGGGTTTAAAGGCGATGGCTTCGCACCGATTGGGAAGGATCTCGGTGAAATTATCCCCGCCATCTTCACTGCGGAAAAGCCCCTGTGATGTCGCCGCGAAAACTACGTTGTCGTTATCGGGTGCATAGGCAATTTCCCAGGCTGAAATATTTTCTGAAATAAACCACGACTGTCCGATTATCTGCCATGTTTGACCACCATCAGTGGTGCGGTACAAATCATTTTCGGCGCTGATGATAACGGTTTGGTCGTCGCTTGGTTTGATGCGCACCGCAGTGACGCTGCCCATGATGAGCTGTGAGGTCACGTATTGCCAGTGTTCTCCGCCATCCACTGTCTTGTACAATCCGCCACTCTCCGTTCCGCAATACAGCACCAGTGGATTCGACGTGCTGCGGTCGTGGCAATACACGTTGCTATGACGAAACCCGGGCTCCATCGGCGAGCCCTCACCGTTGACGTGATGGATAGGACCTTCATAATGCCAGAGGTTTAAACTGTTTCCTCGCTGATCATTTCCTTGCAAGTTGCGAATCTGCTCTTCCTGAGAAGACCGCTGATCGGCGGTTGGCATAACAATGCTACCATCCGCTTGCACATAAGGACGAACGCGAGCCACCCAGTGTTTGAAGTAATGCGTATCCTCGTTTTTCACGAAAGCATGCGTGCTGTAATAAGCTTGATAGGCCGCCACAACTTCCTGAAAATTCGGTTGTGCTGCATACATCAGCTGCACCCATAGGGGCTTACCTTCTTGGGAAGCAGAATAAAACGGCGTGTAATGAGATTGTGCGCGGCCAAGTGTGGCAGCCAGTAGAAGTATAAAAAGGAAACGCATGCGGAATAGAATGTGACGCAATATAGCGAAGGGCGAAGGGCGAGGGACGAAGGGCGAAGGCAATGTTTTGTCCCTCATCCTTCGCCCTTACTCAAAGTACTTCACAATCGCCCGCCTCACCAACAGCTCCTGCTCAGCCGGATTGAGGTTTGGCAAGTCACCGTTGCGCTCGAAATGAGGCCAGCCTTCTTCATCACGTCCGATGAAGGTGTAATATCCATAAGGAGCCAAAAGCGAACAGATACCGATGTGCATCAACTCCACCTTCTGGTCCTTCTTAAACTTCTGGTAATCTTGTCCTAACTCCTGGACTCCAATGAGGAAGAGAATGGCCGCGTAATCCAACTTTTCTCCGAAGGAAGCAGAGATTTTACTAACTGTCTCATTCCAAGACTTTTCAAAAACGTAATCCATGTTAGGCTTCAATTATTTCGCAAATGTTCCGAAAAATGAGACAACCCTCGGCGTTGTATACGTCTTTATTTTGCTTATTTTAGCGCGGCCTAAATTTTTAAGCGACTAAATTGTATGACGCAAATTCTACGAATTGTCTGTATTTCGGCTTTTTCCTTTTTCACCATCAGTGTGTTAGGTCAAATCCGTCGCGATTCGCTGGACTTCCAGCATCGCGTGACTTCAGACATGAACGCAGCCCGATTTGTTCGGGAAATCACTACCATTAGCGATAGCTCCTACCAAGTAACAGTTAAATACCTCACCGGCGAATCGTTTATGACCGGTCACTACATGGATGCTTCTTTAGAGTCAGCCCATGGTGAGTTTACCTATTTCTATGCGAATGGCTATAAAGAATCGGAAGGTCGTTTTAAGAACGGATTTAAAGTAGGAACCTGGAAACGCTGGAACTTCGAAGGAAAGCCCAAACCTGATCGTTTCTATCCAGATGAAGATTTTGTGAAAACGAACCGTGCCTCCAAGCCTGCAAAATACCCCGGTGGAATGGCAGCGTTGCAAACCCTTGTTACCGACTCATTGGTTTATCCTGCAGACGCCAAGAAAAATAAAATCGAAGGAACAGTTTACGTCACGTTCACCATCGACGCCACCGGTGAAGTGAGTCAGCCGATGATTACTGATGGTGTTCATGAACTGCTCGACAAAGAAGCCTTGCGTTTTGTATCCTCGCTTCCCACCTGGCAGCCTGCTGCAAAGAATGGCGTTCCGGTAGACTCGAACTACATTATGCCGATCACCTTCGACCTCGGAGGTAATGACGAAGAAGAAACTACGGTGCCGAATAAAGGCACCAGCAACTAATCGGATGGCTTCCCCGTGAAGGCATTCTGACTTTAGTACTCTTAATAAGAAAAGCGCCGCTCCCTTAACCAGGCGGCGCTTTTTGCGTGCTAGATAGTGGCCATTCGTCACTCGCCACTCGCCACTCGCCATTTATCCAATTAATTCACTAATATTGAACCTGCTTTAGCACAACCGAACCATGAAAAAAATTCTACTCCCCCTGCTATCATTCTTCTTCTTGCAATCATCTGCTCAGTTGGCGGTAGATACCACGCTGACTCCGCAGCAAGCGGTTGAAGATATTTTCTTGTCGAATGGGATTTTCATTTCGAATGTGACATACAACGGGCTTTCTGCCAATACGCTCAATGCCGGGGTTGGAACGTTCACATCCAATGGTTCTGGTTTGGGAATTGAATCCGGACTAATCTTGTCTACCGGACAGGCTATTGGTGCTGAGGGTGATTACAACTTGGGGTCTGCCGCAACTTCTGTCACTAATGGCATCCCAAACGACATTGACATTGCCGGTCTTGTATCGGGTCCGAGCTTTGACGGTTCCATCCTGGAATTTGATTTCATCGCTACGGGCGATTCCATGGATTTCGTTTATGTCTTTGGATCGGAAGAGTATGAAGAATTCGTAGGAAGTGCTTTCAACGATGTGTTCGGTTTTTTTGTGAACGGACCGGGCATTAACGGCAGCTTCTGGAATGGAGCGGTAAACATTGCACTTATACCAGGTACAACGGATCCTGTTGCCATAAACACGGTCAATGCGAATTATAACTCAGCGTATTTTGTGGTGAACACAGGGCAAATTCAGGCTCAGTATGATGCCTATACCACACCGCTTCACGCTTGCATTGGAGGATTGCAGATTGGTGAAGTTTACCACATCAAGCTGGCCATTGCTGATGTGAGCGACCAGATTCTGGATTCAGGCGTATTTCTCTCCGGCAATAGTTTTGTGCAGGCGTGTACCGATGGTACCAGATCAGAAGATTGTTTGCTGTGCGAAATCAGAGGGCACGTGACTTATACCGAGGAATGCGGAACACTCTTGCTGAATAATGCCTCGCAGATCAATCTTGCAACAACGGGTTGTCGTTACGAAATCGGCGATGATGTTGTATTGCCGAGCTGTGATGGGGTTGTGGAATACAGCTTTGATCAACCCGGAACGTACACCATTAAGTTGATTTACGAAGTCGGTGATTTCTATTCCACGTTCACCATTGGTGATGTGTATGTCAGCACCACACCTCCCACTCAACCAATCATTCTGCAAACAGGCTCTACACTTTCGGTTTCGAACGTTGAAACTGAAGCGAGTTATCAATGGTATTTGAACGGCACTGCCATACCGGGAGCAACCACTGCGTCGTTTGATGCAACCGAGTCAGGCGCATACGCGGTTACTGCTGTCAATGGATGCTTGAGTGTTTCGAGCACCTTCAATGCAATCGTCAGTGGTTTACAAGAAACGTATTCACCTGAGTTGATGATTTACCCCAATCCGGCAGAGTCGATGTTCACGATTCAATATGCTTCGGGAACGGCACAAGTTCAGGTGTTGGATTTAGCGGGAAGAACAGTATTTGCCTCGGCAACAAACGGTAAAATATCCGAACGCATCACCTTATCACCCGGCGTGTATACGATCATCACGCGCAATAATGCCGGTGTCAGCAATGGCATTGAACGAGTGGTTGTGCGGTAATCGCGAAGCGCAATTGAAAATCGAATCTTCAAGATTCGGGGAAAACAGGTCATGTTAGATACTGATTTGCCCGACATGTTTACCATTCAGGTAAAGAGAATCAATGAGCAAGTAAGCCGAAACTCAAAACGATTTCCATACGATTTTTCATTTCAATTATCCTTGGACGAATGGCAACTATTGAAGTCGCAAATTGCGACTTCATCTAAGAGTAAAGGTGGTAAAGTGAAAGCACCTCGGGTTTTTACGGAACATGGTATTGCAATGCTTGCGAGTGGCGAATGGCGAATAACTCGCACCTCCCCTGTAGCCCCGTGGGGGCGACATCTCACTAGAAGAAACACCCCACGCGCAAAGAGCCCCAGCGGGGCGACACAAAATGGAGAATGGCCCTAACGCCAAAGGTTTACCACAGAGCAAACCCTTGCCGAAACTCAAGTTGGCATTTGCCAATTTAACACACTTCTTACTTGGTAAAAAACCGTGACAGATTCCGAATGGTCTAGCTGGGCCAAGCCCGCGAGATGGGGAGGTGCTACAAATAGCAAATATTATAATAGAAGTAAAAGCACAATGAGAAGGAGGTTGACGAAACAGCGCCATTGACATCACACCGGCACTCTACGGTTTGACGTACACGATTTTGCCGTCCTTGAGTATCACCAGCTCAGAGTTTTTCTGGCGCTTGAATTCCAACAGGCGCTCATAGGTTAGTTCCAAACCTGCAACTATCTTGTTGCGAAACTCGATGTGCTTTTCAAGAGATGTCTTTGACATTTTTGAGGAGTTTGTAAGTATCTATGTTTAAAATAGCAAGAGCCTCACCGCTCGCCTTCTCTGCAATGAGCTCATGAATTCCTTGAGAATTATCAAAGATAAGTGCTCCATCGACAATCGGCATGTAAATGTCAAACAAATTTCGAAGACCATTGAAATATCGTCTTACTATGACTTCTTCATCGATGGCATGTCCGCCCTCGCTAATGCGCATTCGAACTCGTGTCTTAGCTAATTCAACCGACTGCAGCCAGAAAAACAACAACGTGACAGTGTAACCCTTCGATTGAGCATAGAGAATTTTACTTTTGTATGATTTGCTGGCAAGGGTTGTTTCGAAGGCGAAACTTTCGTTTTGTGCAAGGAGTTCATTTATTCGATTCAGCATAATGCGGCCGGCCTCAAATGCCACATGCTCCGGCTGAAATGGCGATAAACCTTTGGCAATCTCATCTGCATTCACAAACTCCCGGCAATGAATAATCTCAGGTAGAATTGTAAACGACGCCGTCGTCTTTCCTGCACCATTGCATCCTGCTATGATATATAGATTTTTTTCAATCAAAGAGGCAAGATAACATAAACAGAAAAGCGGCAAGTTGGATTCAAATTGGAAAAGTTCAAAGAAATTTATTGGATATCCTGGGTTAGCGAACAAGAAACATAGAATTGAAGTCACAAATCGTGACTTCCAAAGAGAATGAAAGACACAAACTTTTAGGTCACAATTTGTGACCTTGAACAAGCCTCAACTGCAAAAGGGGTTCCGCGTGGATTTTGCTTCGCTATTTAAGCACCATGAAAACCCTCATATAAATTACATTTGTAACCAGCGAAATGAAAAAGACTAAAACCAGTAAAATTTCCTCTTTATCATCGAACGATGTTCGGATAGACAAAGCGCTCAACGCGTTTGACACTATTAATCTATTCCCGGAAAAATTGGCGCGCGCGAATGCTACGTTGCTAAGGG
>JBKCDO010000050.1:0-2376 GCA_046304755.1 Flavobacteriales bacterium | reverse complement strand
CATGTAGCCGATGATCGGTTGAACGATCAAACCTGTGAGGGGCGCGGCAAGCCACAACATCGGAATTTCGTCGGGCTTCGCGCCGAGGAATTCATAGATTGAACTCATGTTGGCCATTTGCAATGCCCAACCAAACTGAATTCCCATGAACCCAAAGCTCATGTTCCATATCTGCCAAAAACTAAGTTGCTTTTTTTCCATTGTTGCGGTGATTGTCGTGCAATATATCCAAATTCCACAAATAAAAATCGGTTTGAATTGCACTGTAAGATGACTCAATTGCCTTAGTCGCACAATAGCCCTCGCATGCTAATTTTGCAGCATGTCGCAAACACCCCTTTTGGTCTCCTCACGCCTGCCCACCGTCTATGGTGAGTTCGTGATGGATGCGTTCGATAGCGGTCGCCCGGAAATGCCACACTTGGTGCTGCGCAACCGCGGAAGTGAATCACCCATTGTGAATGTGCGCATCCATTCAGAGTGCCTCACCGGTGATGTCTTCGGCTCAACGCGCTGCGATTGCGGCGAACAACTGGCGACTTCCCTGCGTTATATCGAAGATCACGGTGGTGTGCTGGTGTACCTGCGCCAGGAAGGACGTGGCATTGGACTAGTCAACAAAATGAAAGCCTACAACCTGCAAGACCAAGGCATGGACACGATTGTAGCCAATCATCACTTGGGTTTTCATGCCGACCTGCGCAACTATTCGGAGGCCATAACTATCCTAAAACAACTGGGAATTTCGCGCATCAATCTCATCACCAACAATCCCGACAAACTCGATGCTTTCCACGAATCAGGAATTACCATCGAAAACCGCATTCCTATCTTGATTGATCCCCGTCCGGAAAATCGCACGTATCTCGACACCAAGAAAAACGCCCTCGGGCATTTCTTAGGGTAGGAAATATTATCTCTTGATAAGCGTAATCTGCTGCTGACGACCATCTGTCATCACGGCATGCATAACATACATTCCGGGTGCCCACGCGCGTGTATCCCAAACTCCCCATGCAAGCATAGTGTGATCCGCTACCCATTGCCCTTGCGCATTGAAAAGACTCCAAGACTGAGGAGTTGGTCCGTTCCACTGCAACACATCCTCAAACGGCATAGGATAAGCGCTGGGGAAAGCATTTTCCACTTCTGTTATACCGACAAGCAATTCCACTTGCGTCGCTTGCGTGCAGCCCGCTTGATCACTGACCACGCACACATAAGTGCCCGGCTCTGCCGTTAACTCAAAACCCACATCACCATTGCTCCATTCCACTGCGTATGGCGGCAGACCACCTTCGACTTCCACGATGATTTGATCAACATTTTCTTCAACCGAAATTTCAATCGGTTCGAATTGAAGAATAGAGATGTTTCCCTCAGCGATGCAGCCTGCCGCATCCATCCACTGTGTTTGATAATCGCCTGCAGGTAACGCTTCGAGAGGCAATTCCGAACCAAACATGCCCCATGGAGCAACGCCACCACTAAACTGCAACTCCACCATAGCCGATGGCATATCAGCACACAGCGTATCGATGTAATCCACAACTTCAAATGGACCGAGCGTTTCAATCGTGAGCACTCCTGTATAGAAACACCCCATTTCATCCAACACCGTGAAAGGATAATCGTCCTGCAACAAGTCGCCTTCAGGGGACTCCAAACCAATTAACATAGCGTACCCCTGAGCATGCTCAACGTGTAGTTCGTAATGCGATGTTTCTCCAAAACAACCAGGTACTATTGAAGCTTCCACGATTAACGGTGAAGGGTCGTTTAACGTGACCAGCGTATCCAATGAACACCCATTGCCATCCATCAGGTGTATCTCATAGTCACCTCCATCCAATGCACCCAGCGCTGAGCCGGTGACGACTTCCCCATTAATCCAAACCTGTGACCATTCAGTGGTGAACACCTGAATCGCGCCATCACTCGCACCATGGCAACTCGGCTCCATCACCTGCACTTGAGCGTTCAATTGCGCGTGAACAGTAACGGCATACATGAATTCAGTTATTTGTCCCTGTGCATCTGTAACGACCGCTGTGTATTCACCGGGCTCGCTCACTTGCAGAACCGCATCCTGTGAACCGGTCGACCATTCAACCTGAACAGCATCCTGCGGTTGCAAATAGAGAGTATCTCCGCTGCACATCGAAAGCTCAACCATCTGAACCGGATTCTCCGGGAGAGACTCGACTATATAATGCAACTGATTCGGCGTGGGATTATAAAGCACGTCCCTGATCCCCGAAGGCCATCGCACTACGACACTGTCAATCGCTTGTCCTTGCGAAGCAAACAACAGGTACTGCGAATCCTGCGAAAGATAATTTTCACCGCACGTCCTTGATCGCAATTGTACCACCT
>JBKCDO010000049.1:0-4189 GCA_046304755.1 Flavobacteriales bacterium | reverse complement strand
TGCTCGAAGCCGCATTACCATAACCATCGGCATCGGCATCGGCGTAATAGGTATTGCCAACACCTTCGTTGATTTGACTGTCACAATCATCATCTACCGCGTTGCATACTTCTGTCGCTGCAGGGTTGATAGCGCTGTTGGTATCATCACAATCTCCGCCGCAAGACGTGTATCCATCCGCATCAGCATCAAAACCTTCATCAATCTGACCGTTGCAATTATCGTCAACACCATTACAGGTTTCAACAGGAGCAGATACTTGAAGGAAGAACGTTCCAGTCGCAGTATTGTATCCACCGGCTTGGATGAAGTAGGTTTGACCAAGGGTCAATGCACCGCATGGAATGCTAATCAGCGATTTGTAATTCGTTCCTGCAATATCATCGTTGCAGTACAACTGTGTTCCACCACAGGCGCTCCATACAGCCAAACGGGTATCGTTCATTGTACCGCCTGTAAAGTTGGTGGTTATGGTAACCGGGCCTCCCGAATACACAAACTTGAACCACACATCTTTGATGCCTGTTCCGCCGCAACTTGGATTGGTTCCCTCCTGACACGTGCCGACATTGGTTGATGCGGTAGCTGCCGCATTTACCGAAAGGAGTATTGCTCCAGAGCAGACGTCATTAGCAGGGCCGAACGTGCAGGAACCATTATCCTGAGTGGCTAATGCGTTGTAGTTACAAGCCAGCGCATTGGTACAACCCTGAACCTGACCGACAGGATAGCAGAAACTATGCGTGGTGCCAAACCCATAACTAGCGGTGGTCATGGTTACTAACGTTGCACCCGAAGCATTATCTGTGATGAAATAATTGCCGGCACCTTGCCCACAGCCACTTCCGGAAATACCATCACCATAAGAGTCATTGATGACAAAAGTGTAGCATTCGGTGGCGAGACAAACCGGAATGGTATACGTCTGTTCATTGCCATAGCCAGCTCCGCTATGCACGACATTATCAGCTGAATCTTTGATTTGCCAGCTGATTTCACCCCCGTAGCAATCCGTTTCCAACGTGATGGTAGCGTTGTTTGTTCCATTCACACAGAAATATGACGACGACTGTGAGTTGTTGATTGAGTTACCATCGGCTTGTCCATTCACCGAAGTAATCGTCGCCGTGAACGTGAATGCTCCTCCACCATAATTGACCGTCGGCAGTGTAATATTCTGGGAAACGCCTGTAGTTAGGGATCCGGACCAGTTATAAGTCTGAGCAGTTTGACCACTCACCTGGTAGCTAATGACCATGCTTGTTAGTGTGGTTGTTCCTGCATTGAGGATCTGAATTTCCGGAGTCACCGTTGTCGAGCAGCTCGATCCAACGGGGCTAATAATAGCATTCATCACACCGTCCAATGCGGGCAAAGTGTAGAGTGGTGCTCTCCAGATTCCGCGGCCATAGGTGCAGGCAGTGATGGTGTTGGTTCCCAACTGAACATCAAGGTCAACAACCTCTGCATTGGGAAGTGCGTTGATGTAAGGGACAAAGCTGCCCAAAATATCATCACGGTAATACACACCGGCATCCATTCCGACGTAAATACCATTGCTTGTTCCCGGTTGAAACACCACCACGTTCGCAGGCAGGTTGGGCAGAGAACCTGAAATATTCGTCCAGCTGGTTCCTCCATTAGCCGTGTAGTATATTTTCTGACCAGCCGTGTAATTCGAGTAAGTCACCCATACTTTGTTGGGGTCCGTATTATGTATGCAGAAGGAAGTGATAAACGACCCCTGCATGCCGGCAACTTGAGTGAATGTAGCAGCGTTGTCGGTACTCTTGAAAAGGCTGCTTCCTTTCGATGCATAAACAATATTGGTATTGGAAGGTGCTACAGCGATGTAATTGCAATCGCCCGTTCCACCAAACGCTGCCGAACCCGTAAACGTAGTTCCGCCGTCGAGTGATTTAAACACCAGTGATTTTCCCACATAGATGTGATTCGGGTTCGGACCAAGCACGTAAGGTGTCACCCAGGCCCCGTCCTCATCTTCGTTGGTACCGCCACTTGCTACAATATTCGTAAAGCTCGCTCCTCCGTTGGTACTCTTGTAAATTGAACCATAATACAATTCACCATACATGATCGATGCGTTAGACGCATTGATTTGACAATCCATGCCATCACCACCAATGGGGCGGGTATGCGTTGTGCCATTCTTTAAATTGGTTCCATTGTCCTGCCAGCCGGAAATCACCACATTGTTATTGGTTCCGGCTACACTCAAACGATAGATTTGAGCGATGGGCAAATTGCTTGAAATATCGGAGAATGATGTTCCCCCGTTTGAGGTCATAAATACACCACCATCATTTCCAATCAACAGACGAGTCGAATTCGGAACGAAATGGATGGCGTGAATATCGGCGTGCACATAGGGCGCACCACCTCCGCCATACCAATGGCCTATGAGTGAGAAGTTCGTTCCACTGTTGGTCGATTTCCAGACATTGACTCCTCCAATGACAATCGTATTGGCATTAGTTGGATCCGCTGCAATGCGCAGGTCATACCAGCCCTGACCACCGGTGGAAGCCGTAGCAGAAGTATCCCAGTTCAAATAATTCGGATTTGTACCGGTCATCTGCGTAAATGTGGCACCGCCATCGGTCGATTTCCAGATTCCGAGAAGTCCGGAATCATTGCCACTCGCCAAAACATACACAACGCTTACGTTGGCTGCTGTAGTAGCCACCGACATGCGCTGCGTGTTGGCTGATGTCGGCAAGCCTGTCGTCAATAAAGTCCACGTTATACCACCATCTGTTGAACGGTATAATTGATTGCTGGAGGCGTACCATGTTGTTGGATCGCCCGGCTTCATCACTAGATCTTTGAAATTACCGCTGACGGTTTGGGTCCATGTAGTACCACCATCTGTGGTGCGATAAACACCGTTGCTGGTAGCACAAAGAACGATTTGAGTATTGTTTGGATTGATGAGAATACGACTGGTTGTGCGCACCAAGGTTACACCCCACGACAAGCCTGTCGTATTCCACGTTGCGCCTGCGTCGGTGGATTTCAACACGCCAAGCGCATAGGTATCACCGGCATCGCCGTCACCGGTGGCGAGATACATCACGTTGGTATTTGTTGGATCGATAGCAACATCACTACATCCGATGGATCCGAGGAAATCGGTACCGACCATCGACCAGGATGTACCGCTGTCGACTGTCTTCCAAAGTCCTCCACCCGGTGCGCATGCAAAGAATGTTGTGGTACTTCCGGGTAATTCACGCACACCGTTGATACGGCCTGCTCCTCCCCCACCTGTTGGAACGGAGGTATTCCCGATATACGACCAAACACCTGTGGTACTCACCGCAGCACGATCAAACATATCGGGCTGTTGTTGCATGGCTTGCCATACAGCATCCGGACGCGGACGGTTACCTTGTGCATCCACACGAGGCTCCATAAACCACTCCCACCGCTTAAAGGCCTTGTAGCCTGAGCCGCGGGTTACTTCACGTCCTTGCCAGTACTGTTCGAATTTTTGTTTGGTTTCCAAAAAGTTGGCGGAAGGATCCAGCATCATGTCTTGCCAGGTTTTATCCGTACTACCATTCAACGTAGCTTGGGCAAGAACGATTGAATACGATTGACTTGTAACGAATACAAGCACGAGTAATCGAAGTAAAGTTGACTTCATAAAATAGAATTTTGTTTGGTTGAAATGCAGGTGTTCCAAATATCGGGGATAAAAACTTGAAACAAATCAATACAACGAACTTTTTTAGACCAAACGCAAAAAGAAGGGCGACCACATCGCAAAAGAAAGGGCGACCATATAGCAAAAAGAAGGGGCGACCATGATAGGTCGCCCCGACAAAAAATATCGGTTAAATGTGGTCGTTATTCGACAACAATCACGCGTTGCAAATTCGCAGGATTGCTCAACTCGCGAACGAAATAAATACCGGCTGCCAGCCCCGAAACCTCGAATGTTTCTGAACCGGACATCATCGAAACGGACTGCTGAACTTGTCCAAGACTGGTAATAATCTCATAAACGCCGGCTTGCGCAACACGCACGGTAAATTGTCCATTATTCGGATTGGGATAGATAGCAATTGAATTGTCACGCACTTCGTTATCCAAAGCACTTCCATCCTGCTCTTCCATGCAGGTAAGCAAGGTCAATGCTTTGCTTCTTGCCGCTGATTGTCCG
>JBKCDO010000048.1:0-1341 GCA_046304755.1 Flavobacteriales bacterium | reverse complement strand
CGGCAAACTCAACGACAAGCAACACCACGATCCTAAATCATGGAAGGCCCATGTCGTTGGTCAATGCATGAGCTGGGTGGATGGCGGTTTGCAAAGCCGCGCGATGACGCGCGACCTTGACTGGGGCGTTCCTGTGCCACTGGAAAACGCCGCAGGTAAAGTGCTTTACGTCTGGCTTGACGCGCCCATCGGCTACATCACCAACACTAAAATTTGGGCTGAGCGGAATGGTAAAAATTGGGAAGACTATTGGAAGAGTGAAGATTCACGCTTGATTCATTTCATCGGGAAAGACAACATCGTTTTTCACTGCATCATCTTCCCGATCATCCTCAAAGAGCATGGTGAGTTTGTTTTACCTTACAATGTGCCGGCCAACGAATTCATGAATTTGGAGGGTGACAAAATTTCAACTTCTCGTCAATGGGCTGTTTGGCTGCATGAATACCTGGAAGAGTTCCCCGGTCGACAGGATGAAATGCGCTATGTGCTTTGCTCGATCATGCCCGAACAAAAGGACAGTGAATTCACCTGGACGGATTTCAAGGATCGCGTCAATAATGAGCTTGCGGATATCCTCGGCAATTTCGTGAACCGCGTGTTCGTCTTGATGCATAAATATTACGGCGGAACCCTTCCCGTTCTGAATGGAACACCAACGGAAGCGGAACAACATGCCGCAACGGAAGCTCGACGAGCCTACGAAGCAGTAGGTGCTGCCATTGAGGAATTCAAATTCCGCGAGGCGTTAGCAGAAGCGATGAATATTGCGCGTGCAGGCAATAAGCTGCTCACCGAAACGGAGCCCTGGAAGTTGATGAAAACGGATCCGGACGCAACAGCGCGCATTCTCCATGCCTGTGTCAATCTCGTTGCCGACGCAGCTGCAGCGCTTCGTCCGTTTTTGCCATTTACTGCTACAAAATTGTTTGCTGCCTTGCAGATCAGCGAGCGAAACTGGGATGCGGTTGTTCAATCAGAACAACTTTCAGCGGGTCATACGATTGGACAACTTCCTATTCTTTTCGAAAAAATAACCGATGAAGTTGTCGCACAACAAGTAGCAAAACTTACAGCTTCAAAGGCAGAGGCAACAGCACAAGCTGAGCCCATCAGCGAAGCCATTGCTTTCGAGCAATTCCAACAGATGGACATTCGTGTGGTGCGGATTTTAGAAGCTGAAGCAGTCCCCAAAACCAAGAAACTCCTCAAGTTAAAGATTGACACGGGAGTCGGCGAGCGCACGGTTATTTCCGGTATTGCCGAACACTATTCACCGGAGGATATCATCGGAAAACACGTGTTGTTTTTGGCCAATCTGGCGCCACGGGAAATCAAAGG
>JBKCDO010000047.1:0-3566 GCA_046304755.1 Flavobacteriales bacterium | reverse complement strand
TGGACCTTGCGCACGTTCACTTTTTTCGTGGAGTTGGCGCGCTACGAGTTCTTTGCCCGAGCCATTACCGCCGGTGATGAGCACACGAGCTTCCGTAGGCGCAACCGTATCAATCATCTTTTTGATTTCCGAAATCGCGTTGCTTTCTCCTACGATGCTGTTGCCTGCTGCTTTGTTTATTTTCTTGCGAAGTGTTTTCGTTTCCTTCTGAAGTGCTTGTTGATTGCTGGCGTTGCGCACACTCACCAGGATGCGGTTGAGGTCGAGTGGTTTTTGAATAAAATCATATGCGCCTTTTTTGAGTGCTTCAACGGCAGTTTCGACATTGCCGTGACCGGTGATCATAATGACCGGGGTTTCCAGTCCTTTCTCCTTCAATTTCGATAATACTTCCATTCCATCCATGCGCGGCATCTTGATGTCGCAAAAGATGACATCAAATGCTTCCTTCTCAATTAACTTCAATGCGCCCGGTCCGTCTTCTGCTTCTGTTACATTGAAGGATTCGTACTCGAGTATTTCACGCAATGCATGTCGAATGGCTTGCTCGTCGTCGATGATTAGAATTTTACTCATTGGTAGAAAGGGCGAAGCAATTACTTGGATTTGCCTTCCGGTTTGTTTTTGATAAGGAAAACCGAGTTCAGGGTGATTACTGCGATGGACATAACAATCAAGAAACTCACATTAGGCGAATACTTGGGGCTGAGGTAAGCCACAATGATAATCCCAATAGAAAAAGCATAAAGGATGAAACACGTTTGACGATGACTAAATCCAAGCGCCAGAAGTTTGTGGTGAATGTGGTTTTTATCAGCTGAAAATGGGGATCTTCCGGCAAGCGCGCGCAGGATGAATACACGCAGCGTATCAATTAAGGGATAGGCGAGAATAGCCATGGCCAATACGGGCTTGGGAACAGGCTCCATATGGGCCAACATGCGTTTTACGGGAAACTCAATGAGCTTCACAGCCAACACGAACAACACCAGCCCAATAATGAGTGAGCCCGAGTCACCCATGAAGAGCTTGGCAGGTTGAAAGTTGAATACCAAAAAGCCCACTAGCGCGCCGGCAAGGCCAACGGCAAGTAATGCCAGAGGTTGGTCGCCGGTGCGGTAAAACCAGTAAGCGAATGCGATGCTAGCGATGAAACCGAATCCGGCTGCAAGACCATCCACGCCTTCTATGAGATTGATGGCTTTGACACTGACCACATAAACAAAGACAGAAAGCGACAGGCTAATCCAGTAAGGCAGACTGTCCACACCGAATAAGCCCCAGAACTGTGTTATACGAATGTCAGCAACGTACACAATGATAAAACCTATGAGCATGTGCACCAGCAATTTCTTGGCGGGTGAAACACCAATGATATCATCTTTCAATCCAAGGAAGAACAGGATGAACATGCAAGCCACGAGATACTTGAATTCATTCAACGCGTCAATGGGGTAGTAGTTTTCTCCAAGAATCCACCCTTCAGTGGAAGGAAACCAAAGGCTGTAGCCGATGATGGTTCCGGCGAAAATGACAATGCCTCCAATCGTAGGAACGGAGCGGCGATGCAGTTTGCGCGCATCGCCGGGTTCATCGACCAGGTGCTTGAGCTTGGCCACTTTAATCAGCGATGGAGTTGCAATCAACACCAGGATGAAAGCGGTTAGAAACGAACCCAATAATTCTCTGATGATCTCTGTCACGGTGCTTCTTTGGCTTAAGGTTAGGGCGAAATTACGCCATTACCATGCAAAACACGCAGTGTTTTTTCAGGGAGAAAACATCCCGAATTTTACTGATAATCGTTGTAATGATTGAGTAGTTGAGCGCGCAAGCCAAGCCACAACCAAGTCGTTTGAACAGCCTCACCCAATTCGATGCGGCTGTTACGCAGCGTGCAACCGGCAACTAATGAGGTACGGGTTTGCGGCTGCAAAATCCACCCGCATTGGATGTCCAGCTGCTGTCGCTCATTTTTCGGCCACGCAGCAAACGTTTGAAAGATGTCCTCGGGGTTCGCTTCAAAGTCGCTTCCCGGCCCTTGACTTTGTTTGAGGCTATTCACTTTTAATTCCGTCCAAAAACGGTTCTTGTGGTAAGTGGTGATGACTACCCATTCACGAAACGCTCCACCGGCGGGATGTCCCAATGGCTGATTGACATGCGAATACGATTGAAGTTCAAAGCGACTGGCGTAGAAAAAATCCGAAGCGGAGTTGTATTCTGCTTGGAGATCCAACCCTTTGAACAGATTGAATGCCCGAAAACCGAATTGATAACCCAGACGTTTGTCCGAAAGGTGATCTGCTGCGCATTGGGCATAGAGCATGAATTTTTGTTTGAACCGCCAGGAAGCATTTAATCCAATCATGCCGTTGTTTTCAGCATCTAATCCTTTGACAGTGCTATGCAGACCGATCAGCGGTACGGCCGCTATGGCAGATGGCGCATGTGTTCCGGCGCTGTCATAGCGGTTCCAGATGATGCTTTCAAATAAACCAATTTCGATTGCAGGGTGCGGTGTGTAGCTCAAGTAATGGACACTCGCGCTCTTGGGTTTAAACAACGACTCGGGTACTTCACCTCTCGGCAGTCGCTCGGTTGTGCGCAGCTCTGCAAAGAGTGTACTGTAGGTTAAGCGGTTTTTCAAAAAGGCAAATCGTGCTTTGACGAATGGATACACAAACGCACCATCACTCCAGAGCATCGATCGATAGCCATGACCGTAGTGGTGTTTGCCTTGCCCGATTTGAAGCATGATGGATTTTCGAGGCAGGTATGTCACATGCGATGTTGCCAGTGCGAAGTCGTAGCCGTTTTCTTTGTAGACTTTGGTTCGTCCAAAACCCGGATAAATTCCATAACGGTTGTTGAAGGCCCGCAGGTAATCGGGAACTATAGCTTGCGTTTCAAAAAAAGAGGTTTCGAAAAAAACCTTTTGACCGACACGACCTTGCAGCAGCAATCCTCGTTGATTAAAAATCAGATTCGCCGATTTCCAGGCTCCTGTGTCGGCTATATCGCGGCCGGCGTATACATCAAGCACAGGATCAATCGTAAGTGCGAATTGCTCTTCCCGGATATTGACCAAGTGCTCATGTAACAGTTTCGCGCGAAAGCGTGTTTGCCCGGCCTTGAGTGAATCTGCGGTTTGAACTGCACCGGTATTGTTTACTGCTGTTGTCAGCAGTGGTTTTTCCGCAAGATGCAATCCGGTCAACGAATCTGTCAGCGCCGATGCGATGGCGCTGTTGGTCCATGCGCGGTGCAGCGGCACAAATAACGATTGAGCGAACACAGTGCCGGAGCCTGCGAGCAGACTAAGGCAAATGCCAATTCGAATGACGCTGCGCAGGCTCATTTTGCACGCAGTTGCGAGAGCTCGTATTGTTGAAATTCTTCGTAGACAGCTTCAATGCCGCTGCGTAAATCGATGCGGTGCTTCCATCCGAAACGGTGAATGCGACTAACGTCCATCAACTTGCGAGGCGTGCCATCGGGCTTTTCGGTATTCCACCGGATGTTGCCCGAGAAGCCAACGATATCGCGCACCAGTTCTGCCAGTG
>JBKCDO010000046.1:0-4939 GCA_046304755.1 Flavobacteriales bacterium | reverse complement strand
TCCTAAGCCCTCTGTCTCCAGTACCCAGTCAACCGTCTCCAGTCTCCAGTACCCAGTCCCTACTTAATCTCCGTCTTCTTATCCGCCTCCTGTATCATCTTATCGCCCTTCGCTTCGGCGTCTTTCACTAAGTTCTCTGATTTTTTTTCTGCTGTCTTGTAAGCGTCGTCGGCTTCCTTGTTGGACTTGTCCACGGCTTTCTTATAAGCTTCATCCGCTTCCTTCTTGGCCTTGTCGGCTGCGAGTTTGGCGGCGCCTTTCTCGAGCGGATTGCGTGCCTTGGCGACTAAATCGTCGGCTGCTTTGTAGGCGGCGTCTTTGCCTTGCTTGGCGAGCGACTCACCTTGCTTCTTGGCATTGTCGCGCGCTTTGACAGCATCGGCAAGCAACTTCTCGCGTTGTGCTTTGGCTTCAGCTACGAGGCGCGCTTTCTCGGCAATGGCTTTCTCGAGTGCTTCGTTCTTGAGGTTGGTGAGCTGCTCTTTCACTTCGGCAATCGCTTGCTCTTTGATGGAAGCAACGGCATCTTCACCCAACGCTTTGCTGGTGACATTCACTTTCGGATCGGTAACAGTACCTGTGATAATGGCAATTACATTCACCTTCGAGCCTACGCTGATGTTGGATCCCAACTTTTTATTGAGTTCGCCAATCCACGTGTTGGCCTGTTGCAATGCACCTGCGGGGAACATGTTCATCGGCACATCCATCTCCACGTTGTAGTTGATGGCCTGGTCGAGTGTGGTATAGCCTGATACCTTCATCGGCATACCGTCGATGAGCTTCACGGTAAACGGATCGACCGTGATGGTTCCATTCACAATCTTGAACGACACATTCACGTCGCCCACGTTTTGTGGTTGCTTCAATTTATCGAAGTTGATCTTGTCAGCCAACTTTACCAGGGGCGCGAAGTCTTTCACGACAACGCTCTTCGTGGCGAGCTTACCACCACCGTTCACCGTGGCGTTGATGGGCATCATATCTTGACTCAGCGTGCTTTGCATGTTGAGTTGCGTGCTGAACTTTCCGTTGCAAGCCTTCGCCACAGGTGCCAGCTTTTGGATGGTCACAAACTGCGTGGCTGCTTTATTGATGTCCATGTTTTGGATGTCAAACAAGAAATCCATCTTCGGTGAATCTAAGTTTTGCGCGTTGTATTTACCGGTCATCGCAACCGTGCCATCAATCACATTCATGCGCAAATTGTTGAGCGATGCAATCTTGTCGCGCAGCACGATGCCTCCTTGCACGTTGGTAATTTCATGCACGTCATAGATCATCTTCGCGAAGTTGGCATTAAGCGCAAAGTCGATATTGCCCGGCAATTCAATTGGACTGATTGCCGAAGTATCAGCAGCGGTTGGAGCGGCTTCAGTGGTTGTCGACGCTTCTTCTTCGGTCATGAATTCATTCAAGTCCATGAGCGATGAGCTTACGTTGAATGCACCCACGAGCAGAGAATCGTGCAGCGCATACGCGAGGTAGCGTTCAATTTTTCCCGACGCTTGCAGATCGCTCTTGCCAATCCGTGCATCAAATCCTTGCAGGTCGATGAACTGTGGCGTGAAGTTGAAGACCGCTTTGTTCACCTGCACATCATAGGGAAGCGAATCGCTCTTGAACAACACGTTCTGAATGTCGATCATCCCTTTGGCATCAAAGCTTTCGTAGTTACCGCTCTCGACCACGCTGTAATTGCCCTTCATCGCTACATCGGCGTTGATGATGCCGTGCACATCGTCACCTTTTTCGAGCAGGATGAATTCCTTCACGTTGTCGAGATTCACGAGTGCCTTACATGCAAAGTCGATGTAGGGATCGCTCTCCGGCGTGCGCAAGTGCAAGGTCATATCTACAGGATTGGCGGCCATTTCCAGATGAAACTTGTCGACGTCGACCGTAGTCTTGTCCTCATCATTCATATCGGCATACACCTTCGCTTTCACGTTGATGTTGTCGACGCTCTTGGGCAGGTCAGGATATTTGAAGCGCGCATTATCGATGGCTAGTTCCATACCCACCGCAGGCATGCTGTTGTCATTGTAAGTACCGCGCACAAAACCGTTGAAGGCGAGATTTCCGGTTGCGTCAACTCCTTCCACATCCTTCGCAAATTCAAGCGGCACCATCGAAAGGAATTGCTTGAAGTCGTTCTTGAGTGCGTTGAATGAAATGTCCATGTCGATGTCTTCACCGGGCATGGCCACCCAGCCTTGCGCGCCGAGCTCGAGCGCATTAAGCTTGATGCTATTGCCGGCCAGCGTGTATTTGCTGTTCTTCATGTCCATGTCGATGTCGGCTTGCAGATCCGTTTTCACCTCATTCAAATAGGTGATGCCATCAAACCAGAAAGTTGCTTTATCGGCATGAGTGGTCGTAACGAGTTTAAAAAGATCTTGTGTGAAATCACCCGTGCCTTCGTGGTTCAGTCCTTCAAACTTCATGATCATCGGCATGGTGCGATCGTCGTAATTGATCTTACCATTTTTGATGAAGTACTCCTTCAGCTTCATCTTGAAAGCACCGCCTTCTTCTGCTGCAGGCGCTTCTTCCACGGCGGTAGTGTCTTCTTTGGCAATGTCGATGTTTGATGAACCGTCTTCTGCAAAGCGAATGTCGAGCACAGGATCTACCAGCCCGAAACGCTTCACCACGATTTCATCACCGAACAAGCTCTTCACATCCACCACCACTTCGAGGCTACCGATGTTGGCCAGGCGCACGCTGTCGAAAGGCGCCACGGTATTGTCGACCGTCAAGCCTTCCACGCTCACGCGCAAGTTGGGGAAGTTGCGAATCAGCGAGAGGCTCACATCGCTCCAGTTGACGCGCGCATTGAGATTATCGTTGGCAGCTTGCTTCATCGCGCTCTCGATTTTTCCTTTGAACAGAAAAGGCGCAACGAGTAAAAACAAGAGAAGGACACCGAACACAATGCCGGTCCATTTGAGGGCTTTTTTCATAACGTTAGAATCTGATTGCAAATGAAAGAAAGGAGAGGGCTGATAAGGGTCAGTGTAGGGGGGAGTTGTTCACTATGAAAGTACTAATTACGAATTACGAATTACGAATTACGGGAACGGCGCTACTTTTATTCCAAACAATCTGTGCCATAACGGACGTCTCTCGGCATGGGAATGCACGGCGTTGTTGATGTGCAACTCCTTGTTGTCGGTACTTGGCATGTCGTAATTTGTCATTAAAACCATTTCTTCGGCGCAATTAAAGTCAGCCCCTCCGGGGCTGTTTCGCGAACGTCGCGCAGATGGTTATTGAAGGTTGGCCCCTCCGGGGCCGGGCAAAGGAAAAGGCTTCGCTGCTTCAAAGGCGCGTGTTTTGTGGCCATACACACAGGCAATCTCCGAGGTCATAACAATACCCTTTGCGGATACATCGCTGTTCAAATTCTCATTCTATGTCAACACTTCCGGCCCTATTCACGGCCCCGGAGGGGCCAACCTTCAGTAGCTAGACGAACCATACCGCGCCAACCAGCCCCGGAGGGGCTGACTTTAATTGCTGACGATACGAGTAGGTTTTTGTTGTAGCATACATTGGGTAGATTTTAACCGATACTTGCCAGTATTTTTGCTAAAACCATAACCCCATGCGCACAACTCTCGCCATCATTTCCCTCTTCATCAGCGCATTGCTGGCCGCCCAAGCACCTGCTTTAATTCCCTACCAAGCCATTGCCCGCAACGCCGCCGGTGAACCATTGGCAAGCAGCACGCTCAATGCGCGTTTTACGATTCATGATGGCACTGCAACAGGCAACAGCGTGTGGCAGGAATTGCAAACGGTGAGCACCAGTGCGCTCGGATTATTTACCGCTCAACTTGGCAGCAGTGTTTCTCTGAGCACTGTGAACTGGTCGAATGGCGCTAAGTTCATGCAAGTGGAAATTGATTTTGGTAGTGGCTTTGTCGACATTGGAACGCAGCAGTTGTTGAGTGTGCCGTATGCGTTGTATAGTGCTAGTTCTGAGATAGCCAGTAACGGTTTTTCCAATGTCTCTTTCACAGGAGATACCCTTTATTTGGCCAATGGCACTTTTCTCATCATCCCCGGCATCAGTGCGGCCAACAACGGTGGTGGTTCGGGCATAGGTGCACACATCTGTGGCACGCCCAATATTCACAACCCGAACCTCACGTATAGCACCATGACCGACCAAGAGGGCAACGTGTATAAAACGATTGTGATTGGCACCCAAGAGTGGATGGCAGAGAATCTCAATACGAGTATCTACCGCAATGGCGATGCGATATCGACTAACTTGGACAATGCGGCTTGGGCATCGACTACATCGGGAGCTTGGGCGTATTACAACAACGATGCGGGCTACGCATGTCCGTATGGCAAGTTGTACAATTGGTATACGTGTGTCGATGCTCGCCAGCTGTGCCCGACAGGGTGGCATGTGCCTACCGACGCTGAATGGACGGTACTAACCGACTATCTCGGCGGCGAGGCTGTAGCAGCTGGTAAAATGAAAACCACGGGCACGATTGAAGCCGCAACGGGTTTATGGTACAGCCCAAATACGGAAGCCACCAACAGCAGCGGTTTTTCAGGGGCTCCCGGGGGCGTCCGCTACAGCAATGGAGCTTACTACTACATTGGCGACAACGGTAACTGGTGGAGTTCTTCCGAGGTCGGTACCAACGCCGCGTGGTACCGCTACCTGTATTACGACGATGGCAATGCCGGCAGGAGCGACTGCTATAAGCGAAACGGTTTTTCTGTTCGTTGCCTCAGGGATTGAATTTATTTGATTATTCGATTATTTGATTATTTGGTATAGGGGGTTTGGGGCGTAGCCCCGAGGAAATTTTTTTTGGAAAATGGCATTAAGGATTTCTTTTGGACGGTCCCTCGGCTCCGCTCGGGAAACGGGAGCTCTGTCCATATTGAGCCCTTCGCCCTTCGCCCT
>JBKCDO010000045.1:0-1589 GCA_046304755.1 Flavobacteriales bacterium | reverse complement strand
GACATCTCAGTAACCCGACTCGCGCACAGTTGGCTGATTACCTTGATGAGCGCCTGCCCACTGTGATGCGTGCCGGTGCCTTGCTGAAGCTTTCGGATAAAGTCCTCATCAGCGGCGAAGTGCACAAGACCGGGGGCTACGATCCCGCCCTGCGCGCGGCGGTTGAATACCGCTTCATCGAACAAGCCGTTTTGCGCGCCGGATTCGGTTCCAATCCCGGCAGTTATACGTTCGGATTTGGATGGAAAATCAAAACGTTCCTCATTGATATGGCCGCCGCCTATCACCCAATCCTTGGATTTAATCCACATTTATCACTCACCTTCTGTGCTTCCGGAAAACAGTGATGCTCTCGTTCACGCCACACATAATCCGTAAATGGCTGTTGCTCTGTGCATGCGCACTGCTAACCGCTGCGCGCTTATGGTCTCAAACAGAAGATCAGAAAAACTCACTCATCGAACAACGTATCGAAGACATTGCCGCCGGGCTGGATGAAGGCCAGGAGTTGGACTATACCAATTTGTTTGAAGACCTGGCGTATTACTTCGAACATCCATTGAACCTGAACAACGCCGCCGTTGAAGAGCTGCGAGAGCTTTATATGCTCACCGACATTCAAATCGCGAATCTGCAGCGGCATATAGAACGCTATGGCCCTTTGCGCAGTGTGTTTGAATTGCAAGCCATTGAAGACTTTGATCTTCCCACTATTCGTAACATCGTTCCTTTTGTGACCGTGAGACCTGTGCTCAAGCTAAATGCCTTCAGTCTAAGCGAGTTTTTTGAAGATGCTACACACGATTTATTTCTTCGCTACAAACGGAATTTGCAACTCGCCGATGGATTTCAGCCTGACCCTGAAACGGGCGTGCCCGATTACATCGGTTCACCGGATTACATCTATACCCGCTATCGCTTAAACTACAAGAAGAGTTTTCGTGCCGGATTCACACTCGAGAAAGATGCCGGTGAATCCCTTAGCGAAGGCCCGGATTTTTATAGCGCACATGCCATGTATACGGGACAAACATGGCTGCGCAGGTTGGTAGTGGGAGATTATCAAGCCTTGTTTGGTCAAGGACTCACCTGCTGGAATGGACTGGCATTCGGTAAATCCCCGTTCATCAGCAATGTCAAGCGAAACGGCATTGGACTTCGGCCCTACTCCAGTGTTCAAGAAACGAATTTCTTTCGAGGGGCTGCGGCTACATTCGGTATTGGGCAAGTTGAGATTACACCATTTCTATCCGATAAACGAGTGGATGGTAATGTGGATGAATCAGCTGACTCGGTTCTTACGGATGACGAGTTCATCATTTCAAGCTTACCTGCTGGTGGGCTGCACCGCACAGAGAGCGAAATCGCTAATAAAAATATGGTGCGTGAAACGGTCATTGGCGGGAATGTCAAATACACACGCCGATTACTGACCGTGGGTATCACCGGCGTGCGCACAGCGATTGACGCTCAGCTTCGTCCGGATTTGGACCTTTACAACATGCACAAGCCCACGTCACAGGAGAACTTTTGCATCGGAGCAGATTATCAAGCCGGGGTTGGAAATGCCAATTTCTTCGGGGAGGCCT
>JBKCDO010000044.1:0-4166 GCA_046304755.1 Flavobacteriales bacterium | reverse complement strand
CATCACAACCGGAACCCGACACTACCGCGTCAGTGTAGGTGAGGTCAGCAGTGTAACCGCTGCCTTCCAAGTTAGAGAAAGTTGCCATCGGCAAATCCTGGTTGCAGTTTACATCTGCAGCATCAGGACAAACCAAGGATGGAGAAATCTGCGCACTGACTGAAGAAAATGAATTGATGATTAGAAAGAAAACCAAGAGCATTTTGCTCCCGGCCAAGAGGTTTAAAGATTTCATACGAATCGGTTAGGTAATTAAGCCACCGCCTCACCGGTGCACGCACCGGCAAGACGACAAGCGCGACGAATGTATGCCATTCCGTAACCCACCCGCTGCGAGTTAATCTTTTGTGGATAAAGCGAATAAATCAACCAAGACATATGAAAAACGCCCAAGTTGAATATCTCAACGCCGGTCCCCGGTCCCCGGTCCTCTTTTTTTTCTTTGATGTTTGAAAAATAGTCGTACACTTGCAGCGCCCATTCGCGGCAATTCTTCAAGGAAATCGTTTCCCAACCTATTTTTTGAAACCCATTTTTATTCGACAACGAATCTTTTTTTATGTATAACCTCTTGCAATTAAACAGCATGAAGGTGGCTGAACTCAAGGAAGTAGCTGAAAAGCTGGCCATCGACAATGCGGATAAACTGAAAAAACAAGACCTCATCTACAAGATTTTGGATGTGCAAGCAGTGCAATCTGCACCTGCTGAAACGCCGTCTGAGGCACCTGCAGCCGCTGAACCGGCTGCTGATGATTCCGGCGCTCCGGCCAAGCAAAAGCGTGACCGTCAGCGTAAACCCGCAGCAACAAAAGCTGAGGCACCCGGTGAATTGTTTGATCAACCCACCGCTGACGCTGCACCTCAGGAATCGCCCAACCGTGAGCTAAATCCGCCACGTCAGGATCGTCCTCAGCAACAGCAGCAACACCAGAATCAGCAACAGCGCGACAAGCGTCGATTTGATCAGCCACAAGGAGAACAACGTCAGCAAGGTCAACCCGGAGAGCAACGCCAGCAAGGAGAGCAGCGTGAACAACGCGAACAACGTCAACAAGGACAACCGGGAGAGCAGCGCCAGCAAGGACAACCGCATCAGCAGCATCAACACGGACAGCATCAGGGGCAACAACAACAGCAAAACAATGTCTTCCGTCCCGATAAATCCAAGCGCGGACAAGCCGATGAACATGGCTACAACTTTGACGGTATCGTACTAGCCGAAGGCGTCCTTGAAATCATGCCCGATGGCTTTGGTTTCATGCGCTCTTCTGATTTTAATTATTTGAACAGCCCGGACGACGTCTACGTTTCGCAGCAACAAATCAAACTGTATGGATTGCTCACAGGAGACACAGTAGAAGGCGCCATACGTCCGCCACGCGAGGGTGAGAAGTATTTCCCGCTCATCCGTGTAGACCGTATCAATGGCCGTGATCCGAACTACGTGCGCGACCGGGTTCCGTTTAAATTCCTGACACCGCTTTTCCCTTACGAGCGTTTCCATCTTGCCGATAACAACTCCAACATTTCTATGCGCATCATGGACTTGTTTGCGCCCATCGGTAAAGGTCAGCGCGGTATGCTGGTGTCGCAGCCCAAGACGGGTAAGACTACCTTATTGAAGGATATCGCCAACGCGATTGCGAAGAATCACCCGGAGACCTACCTCATTGTATTGCTTATCGATGAACGTCCAGAAGAGGTAACCGATATGAAGCGCAGCGTGAAAGCGGAAGTGATTGCTTCCACCTTTGATGAACCCGCAGAACGTCACGTGAAGATTGCCAACATCGTTTTGGAAAAGGCCAAGCGCATGGTTGAGTGCGGACATGACGTGTGCATTTTGCTCGACTCCATTACGCGTCTTGCGCGCGCATACAATACCGTTGCGCCCGCCAGTGGTAAGGTGCTTTCGGGTGGGGTAGAGGCGAACGCCCTTGAAAAACCTAAGCGCTTCTTCGGTGCTGCACGTAAAATTGAAAACGGCGGTTCACTTTCGATTATCGCTACCGCGCTGGTGGATACAGGATCAAAAATGGATGAAGTCATCTTCGAAGAATTCAAAGGAACGGGTAACATGGAATTGCAGTTGGAGCGCAAGATTTCCAACCGACGCATCTTCCCGGCGATTGATATCCTGGCCTCAGGTACCCGAAAAGAAGACCTTCTTCACGATCGCGATGTATTGCAGCGTATGTGGATTTTGCGTCGCCACCTGGCCGATATGAATCCCGTCGAAGCGATGGAGTTTGTGAAAGATCGCATTGAGAAGACAAAGAACAACGAAGAGTTCCTGGTAAGCATGAATTCGTAACCTATGTGGACGCGTCATTTACCTTGGATGTTCGCATTGGTTTGGTTGATTGCCAAACTGGTCATGCATTCCCTGTGGGAAGTGGATCAGGTGCGCACGGCCGGTGTTCTCATTAATATTTTGTTCGTACTGCTCATCGTGTTTGTAGGCATACAAACGCACTATGGCAAGCAAAAGGGATTAACGACTTCCTTCTTCGATGACTTTAAGGCGTGCATGAAACCGGCCATGCTGTTTGTGATCTGTGCTGTTGTGGCGATGGGGGTTTATTATGCATTCCTCAGCGATGATATTGCACGGCTGCAGCAAACCAAAATCGATACATTCAATGCAGCGATTGAGGTTGAATCGAGCAGAGCGGAAATTCTCGGGGCTAACAAGGAACTGGCAGTGAAGTCGAATGACGAATTGCGTCAACAGTTTCGAGCCGACATTGAACGCAATGTTTCGCTGAAGACCCTGCTACTAGGAGGTACCCTGGCGCTTACCTTCATCAGCTTTGCTTACAGTTTGCTGGCTGTGTTTTTTTGGAGAACCTTTGTTCGAAAACTGTAGACAATAATTGGAGACTTTTCCGTTTCTTGCAGCGTCAAAAATGAAGTACATCGTGAGTCGATACCTGTTGCTGATAGTGCTGGTGGTTTCCGCCGGGAGTGTTGTTGCCCAAATGAACACCCGCGAGAATCTGCCGAATTTCGATAGCCGTATGTACCATTTTGGTTTCTTGTTATCGGCAAATACCTCTTCCTTTTTTGTGGATTACAAGCCGGATTTTTCTTTTAGCGATTCCTTGTTGGGTATTGATAATGTGCCACAGGCTGGATTCAATCTGTCATTGCTGGCATCATTCAATCCCGTGAAGAACATAAACCTGCGTTTTGTTCCGGGGCTTTCGTTTCAGGATCGCGGATTGAACTATACGTTTTTGGCCGAAGACAATAAGGTTGAAACCTTCCTCAAGCGCACCGAATCGGTGTGGCTGCAGTTTCCACTGATGCTGAAACTGCGCACCAATCGCGTGGGCAATTTCGCAGCATATGGTCTTGTGGGGGGCAGCTACGGCATCGATATGCAATCACAAAAGGACGTGAATGATAATGTGGCCGGAAAAATTGTGGTAAAACTCGAGAAGACAGATATCACATTGGACGCCGGAGGTGGCTTCGACTTTTTCTTGCCATACTTCAAGTTTGGTGTTGAAATGAAGACGTGTTTCGGTATGAAGGATGTGCTCATTCAGGAGTCGAACCAGTTCACCGATCCTATTTCGCGCCTGCGCACACGTACATTCGTGCTTTCCCTTTGTTTCGAAGGGTAGCAATTTTCACCTCGGTATGTTTATAATGTGAATTTTCATGGTACAGTAGCATGATGTTTCAATCTCACATTTGCTACATGAAGAAGAAACTGCTACGCCTAGTCAAAAACAAATACACCTTATCCACGGTTGTCTTTCTGCTGTGGCTTACGTTCTTCAATGAAATTGATCTCATCTACATCTTTCAATCCCGTCGTGAAGTAACGGCGTTGCGCAATGAAGTGCAACGTATGAAGGATGATAATGCCCGCGCCACTCAATCGCTCTTTGATCTCACCACGAATGCGGCCTCGCTGGAAAAATTCGCGCGTGAGAATTATTACATGAAGCGTGAAAACGAAGTGGTTTACGTTTTTAAAGAACGTCCCGCTCAAGTGCAGTAGAAAATGTTTTCTACTTTTTGAAGTTCAGCCTACAAATTCTCCACCCTATGTACTACACCAAATTCGCAACGACGATTGTCGTTTTATTGATTGCCGCATGTTCTCATGCACAATCCGACAGCACAACTTCCATGAAAGTGTATGTGAA
>JBKCDO010000043.1:0-2171 GCA_046304755.1 Flavobacteriales bacterium | reverse complement strand
GAAAAGTAAAGCTCGGCTTGGTGCGCTATGCCGCTTGCTCTGCAACGGGTGATTGTCTGATCATCGATAGCAATAATCAGCAGGATAGTTTGGACGTGGGCATTGGTAGTAATCCGCAAGAGGATCCATGGAATGCCTGGGTGTTTCGGTTAAGTGCGAATGCCTATGCGAATGCGCAAAAGGTGTTTCAATCCGGTAATGGTGGTGCTTCGTTTCGCGCCGAACAAGTGAAGGAAACACACAAGTTTTCGCTGAGTGCAAGAGCCAATTACAGCGAACAGCGGTACAATTATTCGGGAATCAACAGCACGTACATTCTACGCTCACAGTCTGCAGACGCCTACTACGTGCATTCGCTCAACGACCATTGGTCGGCAGGCGGGTTTGCCTATGCCGAGCGTAGTGATTTCAGCAACTATGACCTGTTTCAGGCCGTGAGTGGTGCGGTGGAATATGATATCGTCCCCTATAAAGAGGCACAAACCCGCATCATCACCCTTTCTTACCGCGCAGGATATTATTTCTACGATTTTCAGGAAGAAACAATCTTTAATAAAACAAAAGATGCCATTCCTTTTCACTCCTTAAATACATCGGCATCATTTACCAAAGACTGGGGGGATTTTTCTGCGGGATTTGAAGCCGCTACTTTTCTCAATGATTTCGACAAGAATCACCTCAATTTTTGGATGAGTAATTCGGTTCGGATTTTCAAAGGGCTATCGCTTAACTCTTATGTCAGCTTCAATGTTCAGCGAGATCAGGTGAACATTCGACTCAATGGCGCATCTGAGGAAGAGGTATTGCTGCAACAACAAGAGTTGCTCTCTAACTATGATTTCTATGCTTATATGAGTTTGAGCTATCGTTTCGGTTCAATCTACAACAACGTAGTGAATCCGCGCTTTAATTATTAATACACGAATCCAGTAGCGCCTTGACGGCGTTGGCATCAAAAGGCGGATAGACCTCATCCCGGCTAAGCAGGGCAGAGGGATCCGCCTTTTCTGCGTAATAGCGCGCGATGGGATCTTCATCAACCCTCAATGGCAGGGCCACCTTTTCCGTCAACATGTCTGCGGCGTAATCGCTATGAGTACCATAGTTCTGAAGGGAGAAATTGACCACATCAAATCCAAGGGCATCGTAAAACGTAGTAGAGTAGATGCTGATTTGAATGCGGGATTCGTGCAGCAAATCATCTAAGGTGCGCTCGGTGTCGATGATTTCAAACCCGAGTACTTTGAGTGGCTCATACAGATTCTTGTTAGCCTCTAATGGATGCAGTTTGATGATCCAGCGCCAATCGGGATATTTGCGCAAGATGGGCAGGAGCTTTTCGGCATAGCCCACGTATTCTTCGTGCATTGTTTTCTGAGAGCAAATCAGCACCGTGTTTTGCTTGATTGTCGGACTCTTTGCCGCGGTATTTCGCCAGAAATAGTCACCTGCAATGTGAATTTGGTTTGGCTTGAATTCACTTCCTCGTAATAACAGCTCTTTCCAATAGTTGCCATAGACAAGAATGTGGTCCGGGAAATCAGCGTTATTCAATCCCTTTGCGAAATGATGCTTGTATGCGTAGTACAAATCATTTTGAGCGATAAGTCCATGCTGAGCTTCCACAGCTTGAATACCTAGAACATTCAGGGCAGCTATCAGTCCTTCCGTTTGGTAATGACAAATGAAGAGCACGCATTTCACCTTACTGTCTTTGAACAGCCGATAATAAAAACGAAAATCATCGAAGTAAATATGAAGGGAGGACTGAATGTGCGCCTTCTCCTTTGCAGTGAATCGATCATCCGCAAGGAGTTTTTTTAAGGTTTTCAAAATGACATTCAGCACGCGAATTTCATTCTTATCCGGCGACGGATAATCATGCGGCAGTTGATTGAGCGCAATTGCTGTTGGAAATCGCTTATCCTTCTTTTTGGTTATCCAGGTTACGCGCTCTTGTCCAATAGTCTCGGCGATTCGTTCAAAATAGACGGAATGTAAATGACCGTTCGGATCAGCGATGATTCGATTCGGTTCGATAATTAAAAAAGGAGTATTGACTTGCAGTGCCGCCATTGGTTTGCGCAGCAGCGCTTTGATGCGCATGAGTCCAATTTGCACGAAAGCGGGAAAACCCAGGTAATTCTTGATGAGCTTGGATTCATCCTTGT
>JBKCDO010000042.1:0-15168 GCA_046304755.1 Flavobacteriales bacterium | reverse complement strand
ATCATAGAGCGTCTGACTGTAGTTAATATGCGGAGAAAACGTCACCTCCTGTCCTGCATTGAGGGCAACAATTACATCGCCGTTACTCAGAAAATCAAGCGCCTTCAAGGTGCAAATCGCACTATCGGACAACTGCTCTCCCCATAGAAAGGAACCATCAGCCTCCATCCTCAAAAGAAACGATGTTGTCGTATTAATGGATCCACCTTCAACATTAAATACAGCGCTACCAGGGTCGATATCTATAGCTCCTCCACCACTAAAACCTGAGGCCAACAATTCACCTTGGGGCGATTCACGAATACAATACCCACCGTGATTGCCAATACCATTGCCCATTCGATTCACCCATTCAAAACCAAAATTTTGATTCAGCTTCAAGATGAAAATGTCCATATAATTCATTGGACCAACACTGGGCACTGTCACTGTAGCGGCGCTAAAATCAGCGTCAAAATCACGCGAATATTCCCCCAAGACTACAAATCCATTATCCTGTGTGGCGCTGATAGAAACCGGCGTTACAATCGTATTCTCTTCGATTCCGTATCCATTCAAAAACTCACCATCTGCGTTAAGCATCACGAAAAATGCACTTCCAGAACCATCCGCATAGCCGAGCACATTGAATTGTCCGGACCCCGGATCTAAATCCAACGGCGCTTGATTAAACGAGATAACACTGAAGGTTCCTCCAACCATCAGGTTTCCAAGATCATTGACCGCGATGGCCGAAGCGTAGACATCATTACTCGAACGAATAGCCTTCGCCCAAAGGAGCTCCCCTGTAGGAGCATACTTCGCAATGTACGTATTGTTATTACCACCAATGGCCGAAAGAACAGACTGTGCGCTTCCGGGATCAAAATCGAACGAGCCGGAAAAGTAGCCTGTCATAAGGATGTTTCCATCATTGTCGATACTGATATAATTCGCAGAATAAGCATCAAAATCACCAACAGGAATTGCCCACAAGAACTCACCAACTGCTGAATATTTCGCCAAAAATCCCGAAGCAGCAGTCGTAAGATTAAACACGCCGGTACCCGGGTCCAAATCCGTTTCAGCAGTTGTTGCCCCACACACATACAGACTGCCGTCAGCAGCAAGTTCCACATCGCCAAGATCAAATGAATAAAGCGGGAAGTAAAATGGAATTGTCCACTCTATGACGCCATTGCTGTCCATCGAAAAGATCCACGACATGTTCGTTGTAAACGTCGCACCGAGGATGGGCTGCCCATCCTCAGCATTGTATACGACATCCTGAGCATTATTGATAGCCGTTACCGTTCTACCGTCGGGGTGTGCATCCATGTCCCGCACCGTTCCCGTGTGGTAGGCATTCATCCATGCAATGGATTGAGCATGCAAGTAAAACGGAAGAACTAAGATTAAAATCAGCAATGAAGTGGCTTTCATAATCATGGAATTTGATTCCAAAAGTATCGACCTGAAAAACAAGGTGCATCACTAATAATTGCTATTGTGGGGAGTGGTGAAAGGGTGAAATAGTGAAAGAGTGAAAGAGTGAAAGGGTGGCGCAACCTTCAATTTTTTTTTAACCGCGGAGGCGCCGAGTGAGCAGAGAAAGGATTGTAGGATTGTAGGATTGTAGGATTGTAGGATTGCAGGATTGTAGGATTGGAGGGGGCCTCCAGTTCCCAGTCCCCAGTCCCCACTCGCCACTCGCCACTCGCCACTCGCCACTCGCCACTCGCCACTCGCCATTAACCAAGAAACGGATACCGATAATCCACCGGCGGCACAAACGTCTCCTTGATCGTGCGCGGCGAAACCCAGCGCAAGAGGTTGAGGTAGCTGCCCGCTTTATCATTGGTGCCGCTGGCGCGAGCACCTCCAAATGGCTGCTGACCAACCACAGCGCCGGTCGGCTTGTCGTTGATATACAAATTACCGCACGCTCCTTCAAGCACGCGCGTCGCTTGTTCGATGGCATAGCGGTCGTGAGAGAGAATGGCCCCCGTGAGCGCGTACTCACTTGTCTCGTTAATCAGGTGCAGCGTCTCCGCCCACTGCGCGTCATCGTACACATAAAGGGTGAGCACCGGACCGAAAATCTCCTCACACATGGTGCGGAATTTTGGGTTGGTGGTCACTGCAATGGTTGGCTCAATAAAATAGCCGACACTGTCATCGCAAGTGCCACCTGCGATTACCTCCACATCCGACTGCGACTTGATATAATCCACATACCCCTTGATCTTGTCAAAGGCACGCTTATCAATCACCGCATTAATGAAGTTACCAAAGTCTTCCGGCGAACCCATCTTCATGCCGGCAGCATCCCTCTGCAAGCGCTCTTTCACAGCAGGCCACAACGACTTCGGAACATACCCACGACTTGCGGCGCTGCACTTCTGTCCTTGAAACTCGAATGCTCCGCGCGTCAATGCAGTAGCAACTTCATGGGCATTGGCCGACGGATGAGCGAGCACAAAGTCCTTTCCTCCTGTTTCGCCCACAATGCGTGGGTACGTTTTATACTTCTCGATATTGGTTCCGATTTCCTTCCAGAGATGCTTGAACACAGCGGTAGAACCCGTGAAATGCAAGCCCGCAAAATCAGGATGATGAAAGATGATATCACCGGCATCCTTGCCTTCCACCGTAATCATATTGATAACGCCATCGGGCAAACCCGCCTCACGGAAAAGCTCCATGATGACATGAGCGCTATACACTTGTGAATCCGCCGGCTTCCATACGACGGTATTACCCATGAGGGCTGCACTTGCAGGTAAGTTGGCCGCAATAGCCGTGAAGTTGAAGGGCGTAATAGCGAATACAAACCCTTCGAGCGGACGGTATTCCAAACGATTCCAGATGCCCGACTGATTGCCCGGCTGATCCTGATAAATCTGTTGCATATACGCCACGTTGAATCGCAAGAAGTCGATGAGCTCACAAGCTGCATCAATTTCCGCTTGAAAGGCATTCTTACTCTGAGCGAGCATGGTGGCTGCATTCATGCGCATGCGGTAGGGTCCGGCCAACAAATCAGCCGCGCGCAAGAATATCGCAGCGCGCTGCTCCCACGCCATTGCCGACCATCGGCCCTTTGCCGCGAGCGCAGCATCCACAGCTTGCTTCACGTGGTCTTTTGTACCCCAGTTGTAATGGCCAAGTACCTTCTTGTGGTCGTGCGGTGGCGACATCGTGCGCTTATCCGACGTGCGTACCAATTCCGAACCGATGTACATCGGCACGTCAATCGGTGCTTGATTGTACATCGCGCGGTATTGGTTCAACAAATTGTCGCGATCGGCTGTTCCGACAGCATAGCTGCGCACGGGTTCATTGACGGGCACAGGCACTTGAAAAACTCCTTTGGGCATACTCAAAAATTTTGGGCGAAGGTAAGCGCCAGCCTCAATCGAAAGCATGTCGCAAGGGTGCCATTTACGAGCATCCGAAAAAAAAATAACCCGCTTTGTAACCTTTCATTTGGAGCCCCCGTTCAAAGAACAAATACCTAAACTCAGAAACGATGCAAAACCAGGATAAAAAGAATGCTCAACTCGGCCAGGTCGCTGATTTGATGAATACCCTCGCCGATATGCAATTGAAGATGTCGCGCGTAAAGGCCATGTTCCCGAACTATCACCAACAACTACAACATACATACAACCAGCTCATCATGCAGGCGCGCCGCAACAATGTCTTGCCGCCCTGGATGACAGCTTGAAGATCTTATGCTTAAAAATGAAAATCTAAAATCTGCGTTTAAAAGCCCTTGCAACTGATGCGAGGGCTTTTTGTTTATGGCGCACTGTAACACGTGGCTCTGCCCGGGCGACAAAAACCGTAAAGTGTGATGCCCAGCTCCTTGCAGAAATCCACTGCGAGCGATGATGGAGCAGACACAGCCAACAACGCGGGTATTCCGGCCATGAAGCACTTCACCACAATTTCGTAGGAAACCCTTCCGCTCACGAGCAGAAAGCGCGCATCCGACAATTTTCCCTGCGTCAACAAAGCACCAATCACTTTGTCAACAGCATTGTGCCTGCCGATATCCTCGCGCAGCACCATCAATTCAAACGAGGCATTAAAAGCCGCAGCAGCATGACAACCCCCGCTGCTGAGAAAGGCCGACTGTCCGGCCTGCATGATTTCGAACATGCGATCAATCGTGGCAATATCCGGCCGTGAAGATGCAGCTTCTACCCTGCCCTTTGGCAAATCAAGCTCGGTCTTGCCGCAAATACCACAGCTCGCTACCGAGAGTAAACTGCGCTTGTTGAGTTGAACATCACGCAATGCAGATGCTTCGATGCGAACATTCAAACCTGATATAAAACCTTCCGCACTTTTCTCTTTGATATCGATAGGCGGTAGAGCTGCGCCTTTCTTGAAAACTCCTTCGGTGAGCAGCAGTCCATAAGCAAGATCCAATTCATCCCCGGGCGTCTGCATGGTGAGCGTAAAAGGCTCGTCATTGATGGCAATCGCAAGCGGTTGTTCAATGGTCAATGCATCCTGAACGGGATCCAAACTAGTCGCCGATTCTTTTATGCCTTCATAGGCGCGGACATTGATGGGCTGACTCATTTGTACCGCTTAATCAATCCGCTTTTCAAATCAGACATGTACTGACGCAGGTCCGCCTTTACCTCACCGCTCATGATGAGCAAACCGATGATGTTAGGGAACGCCATTCCCAGAATCATCATATCACTGAAATCAACTACAGCTCCGAGACCTGACACCGTACCCAAGACGGTGCACATCATGAATACTATATTGAAGGACTGCTTAATCCATTTGCGTTCACCAAACAGATACGCCCACGACTTCATGCCGTAATAACTCCAGGAAATCATCGTGGCAAAGGCAAATAGTATAATCGCCAACATCAACACCCAATCAAACCAAGGGAACACTTGCGTGAACGCAGCGTTCGTGAGTGTCGAACCCGTGAGTCCTTGCGGATCGGCTGCGTAGCCTGTAAACACGAGCACAAGGGCCGTCATAGTGCACACGATAACGGTATCGATAAACGGCTCCAGCAATGAAACCAATCCTTCGCTTACGGGGCGATCGGTTTTACTTGCGCTGTGCGCAATACTAGCCGATCCAATTCCGGCTTCATTGCTAAAACTCGCGCGGCGGAAGCCCATCATCATGACACCGATAAACCCACCTTTCATCGCATCGGGGTGAAACGCTCCGTTCCAGATTTGTGCGAAGGCATCGCCGATGTGAGCCACGTTAACTCCAATGATGATGAGTGAAAACACACAGTACACCACCACCATAAACGGCACCACTTTGTCGGTCACGCGCGCAATGCTTTTGATCCCTCCGACAATCACCAATCCAACGGCAAGCGCCATAACTATCCCGAAGGTGAGCGATGAAATCGTATCGCCGCCGAGGGTTTGCGACACCTGCGCATAGGCTTGATTGGCCTGAATCATATTGCCTCCACCGAGGGTTCCACCCACACACATGATGGCAAAAACCACAGCCAGGATGCGTCCCAAACCCTTCATGTTGCGCGCGGCCAGGCCCTTCGACAAATAATACATTGGGCCTCCACTCACCTCGCCATCCGCTGCAATCTGTCGGTACTTCACCCCCAGGGTACATTCCACAAACTTGCTGCTCATGCCCACCAGTCCGGCGACAATCATCCAAAACGTAGCACCCGGTCCACCAACAGCAATGGCTACAGCCACCAGCGAAATATTGCCCAATCCCAGCGTGCCACTGAGCGCCGCCGTGAGCGCCTGAAACTGGGAGACCTCTCCCCTGTCTTCGGGCTTGGCGTAGCGGCCCAGCGTGATATCGACTGCGTGTCGAAATCCGCGCACATTGATAAAGCCGAAATAGAAGGTAAACCAACAGGCGGCGCCAATCAAGAGTACCACCACGAGCCAGCAATCTTGCGTCACCGGATCACCGTTGGGATGCAGCACGGGAGCACCGGCAGCATCATAGACTACGGGATCATAAATCCCACAAGCCGCAAACGGATCCCAAAGCAGCACCATGGCCATGGCATCCACGAGTGGCGTGAACCAGCGGTTCAACTGTTCCTCGATCGACGTAGCCGGCACCGACACGGTTTGCATGGCGGTGTGACCAAGGCTATCGGTTACGGTAATCGTATAATCAAGACCTTCCTGCATGGCACTACACACAGGACTATCGAGTGTCGCATCTCGCTTCGACCATTGATAGGTGAACGGCGGAACGCCCTCCGTAACCTGCAGTGCACAGGAAGCATCACCAATCTCTTCGGTTGGATTCTGCAGCGCAACGGTGAATTGTACTTGTGCAGAAGCAGCGTGAGCAAACCAAAGCAGCGCTAGGATGATGAAATGTTTCATGGATAAAGCCGGGCATTCAATAGCCCTTTAGTTGAAGAAAGCAGCGAGTAAATCACGCATTAGAAATCCCCACCTTCACGCCCACGTGTTTGCGCTCGGTGAGTTCGGTAACCATGAAGTCGGCCATATCACCACTGGTGATTTTCCAACCCGGTGTTGGGTAGTTGTCATGAACTTTATAAGCACCCGTGCGTTCAGCCTCTTCAATCATCGGCGGACAAACAAAGGTGAATTCCAGGCGACTGGTCAATAAGGCATCAAGCACGCGAATGTGCGCCTGAGTCAGATCAACGTACTCCCTCGGAAAAGTGGCGGTTTCGTACACCTTCAAATGCTCACTGGCTTGCAAAGCGCCGATTCCTCCGATGGCGATTACGCGCTTCACCTTGTGGCGACGCATGGAGTTGATGATATGATTGATAAACACCAACCGGTACGAAATTTCATTGGAACTCAAACAGGAAATCACGGCCTCCTGTCCGACCATGTATTTTTCCACGTCCTGTTGCAGCATGGCATCGCCTTGCACGACTTGCAAATTGGGATGCAGTAGCGACACCGATTCAGAGGTTCGAACAAATGCGGTGACCTTATGTCCTTTTTCCAGTGCGCGTTTCACCACTTGAGCGCCAACACGGCCGTTGGCTCCAAAAACAATGACTTTCATAGGTTTGAGATAGTGGTGCAAAATAGCGCAAATACGCTCACTTCAAATCCCGTTAGTCGCGGATGCATCGGATCGACATTCCATAGGCACGATCCAGGTCTTGGTTGAACGTCGTATTGGAGAAGCTATAAATCCCAACGGTGAAGTTCGTCGTGGCTGTAGCTTCCGTGCTCGACCACCAATTGGCCGATACTACCAGGTCTGTAAAGGTTCCATCGGTATTCCGGAACTCACCGGGTTGAGCAGAGAATCCACTCACGTTATTGGAGATTACATTATCAAAAGGCCAGAAACCGGTGCCGTCTTGTATCGTACCGGTTGTGCGCATGGCAGATGCCGCCACAGAGGAACCACCAAGGGTGGTGATCAGCGTTTGCCAATCATCATTGGAGGGCAAGTGCCAACCGCTGGGACAAACGTTGCGTGTATCGATGCTTACTGAACCATGATAGAGCTTGCCGAAAATGACATTATTAGCCGTGTTGTTATCTAGATAACACCAAGCCGGGGTTGTGGTGCCGGCCCATTGCGCGTTGTCCGTTACTTCAGAGATAGCATCGCCATTGGAAAAGCGTGTGACCGTAAGGTTGGCCGCCATCCATTCTTGTGTTCCATTGATAACCGTTGGATAATTATTGCCGTCGATATCTGTAACGCCTGCACCCGGGGCTCCAATCGGAAAACAATCTTCGCAAACCAACGTCACATCGGAAGCTAATCCCGGGCTAATAATCAAATCCGACACAAAGCCCGTTCCTGCCTGCCCATTATTGAAGCAATAGGCTTGGATTTGATTGGAACCCGAACAGGTCGTCAAAAGGAACGAGCCGTCCTCTGTATAAACCACTCGCTCATCATTCCACCAAATGTATCCTGTACTAAAATTGCCACTGCAATCTTGCAGGACGCCTTGCACCGTAGTCAAATACGGAAGGGAGTTAATCTCAATCGTTTGTTGGATGTCTTGCGTAAATGGCCCCACTGACACTGTGTAGACTTCCTGGTATCCGTCGCCGCAGGGTAAGAAAACTTGCAACTGCATGACTTCATTGGATGGCACCAGTCCGGATACCTGACCGTTGGTTCCCGTTGTACCGGGAATGGTTCCGGCCGATGCGCTGCTGAGCATGAGCACAGCATTATCCAACGGATAAAACCCGATAGGCAATTCGCTGTAATTGACCGTAAGCGTATAATTCACCCCGGCCGACTCGACATCAAAGTTCCAATAAGAAAAATGCGATGCCGACCCCACGTATGCATTACCGACGCGCTGCGCGGCGCCTTCGTAATCCCACAATCCGAGGGCTTCATTGAACGACCACAATGGAATACTTTGAGGCGCTGATGCTTGCATATCCGATGGAATAATACACCGCATTTCTACCGGTGAACCGGCCGCCGGCTGCAAGATTTCGCCTGATTCACTGCGCAGTTCGATGGCGGCCATGCCCATGGAGCGAAGTGCCATGCGCTCACCATTGTGCATGCCTGATAAGTCGCCCGGCATTTGGCGGCTCATGGTGATAAGCTCCGTCGGGTCAATGGCATTGAGCGAAACGCTGACATTGCCCTGGTAGGGACTTCCGTTAAGTACCATTCCATTGGGGGGAAAATTCAAGGTGAAACCTTCCGCCTCGACACTACCGCCCTGATCAGCCTGAAAATTTCCGACAGCCGCATCACTCAGCAGTTGAATCTCGATGCGGTTATCGCCCCCGGAAGTCGGAATCCAGGTGCGGCTTCCCTTGAAATAACCGGATTTGGAGACTGTGATCGATGCATTCGTTTCATAACAGACCAATTCCTCCAGGCGGAAAAATCCACGGGCATCGGTGGTGGTGGTTTGATTACTCCATAAACCGCTGACAAGGGCTCCTGCTATGCTATTTCCGGACTCATCGCGCACCACGCCCATGACGTTCACTGTTCGGGTGGAACCGAAATCCACCGTGTCAGGTGCGGGAACGATAGGCACTTCAGCGGGTGGCAACTCAACAGACGGTTCATCCTTTTTGCAGGCGGCCAACAGGAGCATGACCGCGCCCAAACAGCAATACAGCAGCGACTTCATGCCGACGAAAGTAGTTCGCTCACCACCCATGGAAAGCCATTGTGAAAAAAAGTTTGGTTTAACCCTTTCATGGTCACTACTTTTGCGTTCCTAAAATGAAGGAGGTATATCCATTATGTTGATCATTCCGGTAAAAGAAGGCGAAAGCATCGACCGCGCGCTGAAGAAGTTCAAGAAGAAATTCGAAAAAACAGGCGTTGTAAAAGAATTGCGTAGCCGTCAGGCATACACCAAGAAGAGTGTATGGCGCAGAGAAGAGATTAAAAAGGCCGCTTATATTTCAGAGCTTCGTCGCGAAGAGATGTAAGAACAGCCTACTGTTCACAATATGAAAGGTGAGATTTTGGTTTAAGCCAAATTCTCACCTTTCTTGCTATAGTGCAAACTGAAAAATTCTTGAACTACCTCCTCACCGAGAAGCGGTGCTCGCAGCATACGATTGATTCCTATGCTGTTGACCTTGCTCAGTTCTCGCAATACTGCAAGAAAGAATATCAGTTAGAATCCCCACAAGAGATTACTTCGTCAGTGGTGCGCTCCTGGATGGCGCAGCTGATGGACACCGACTATTCAGCAGCATCCGTGCACCGCAAGTTATCTGCAGTGAATGCCCTCATGCGGTTCTGGATGAAAGAAGGCATTATCAGCGCCAACCCTGCCCGGAATATTCCCAAACCCAAGCGACCTTCGCGCCTGCCGGTGTTCGTGGAAGAAAAAGGCGCACAGGCCTTGTATCACATTTCAGACAGTGAACAGTTTATTCGGAAAGAAGATTCTTCCCCATTTTCGTTAAAAAGAGATGAACTGATTGTAACCCTTTTGTACGAAACAGGTATAAGACAAGCAGAACTGCTCGGATTACGGGATGCGGATGTGGATCACTCCATTAAGCAGATAAAAGTCCTGGGCAAACGGAATAAAATGCGGTACGTGCCGTTGGGACAACAGATGATGAACAGGATAAAAGAGTATATCGATTTAAGGAACCGGGAATTCGGTTCGCATAGCTTCGAAAGTCTCGTAGTTACTGACAGTGGTAAAAAAGTGACAAAATCCCTTGTTTATCTCAAAGTTAAATTTTACCTTTCCCAAGTAACAACCATTCAGAGGAAGAGTCCTCACGTACTTCGTCACACTTTCGCAACGCATATGCTAAACAACGGAGCTGAATTGAATGTCATCAAAGAAATACTCGGTCACTCGAGTCTAGCGGCTACGCAAGTGTACACCCACAACAGTATTGAGAAATTAAAGAGCATCCATTCACGGATGCACCCCAGAAATAATTTTTAGTTAAACCCTTTAAAACGTTTTGAATTATGCAAGTCCAAGTTCAAAGTATTCACTTCGATGCCGACATCAAGTTGGTGCGTTTCATTGAAGACAAGGTTAACAAGCTGACGACGTTTCATGATCGAATTATCAAAGGCGAGGTATTCCTCCGCTTAGATAAGTCCGACGTCAATGAAAACAAAATTGCGGAGGTGAAACTTTCGCTGCCGGGCAAGGAGCTCTTTGCCAAGAAGCAGTGCAAATCATTTGAAGAAGCCACCGATTTTGCCGTAAGTGCGCTGCGTCGACAAATCGACAAGCATCGCACGAAAAACGGTTGATGCATGTGATACTGTAAATAAAGAAGAGACGGGCCCGTAAAAAGGGTCCGTTTTTTTTTGAGGATTACAGGATTGTAGGATTGTAGGGGGCCCCCAGTCCCCACTCGCCACTCGCCAAATGAACCTTCCTCCCGCCATTCTTGTTAATACAGCCACATGATTACTGTCGTTATCTCCACCAACCGAAAAGAAAGTACAACCGCCCGTATCGCTCGTGACATAGCGCAACGCATCGAACAAAAGGGCGAAACCGTGCGTGTGCTCGATTTGGCGGAATTGCCAACCGACTTTTTTCAAACGACCATGTACGATGTGCGTTCGCCGCAGTTCATGGAACTGTTCAACACCTATATTGAGGCTGCGCGCCACCTGGTTTTTGTTATTCCGGAATACAATGGCTCCTATCCCGGCGTGTTGAAGCTCTTTATCGACGCCTCCCCTGTGAAATCCTTTTGGAATAAAAGCGCCAGCATGATTGGCCTGTCGGATGGTCATGCCGGAAATACACGCGGACAAGATCACCTCACAGGGGTGTTGCACTACCTGAAAATGCATGTGCACTATCACAAGCCCAAGCTCTCCGGCATCACCAAAGCCTTCGATAGCGAAGGCCGCCTCAACAACGACCGCTATATCACCCAGCTCGAGGAGCACGCCTCGCTCATCTGCCAAGCCCTCTAATGTACGGGCGACCCGCAGTGGTCGCCCCGGCGCAATAGCCGGCAGTCGCTTTTCAACAAAAATCAGCCGCTCGCCTATCCATCATCGCATAGTCGGCGAGATTCAAACCGCTAATTTTCAGTGACGGCTTTACAGTTATGAACACTCAACTCACAAAGTGCGTGTGTACAACTTTACCGCGCGTGAAACCGTGAAACGCTTTGTTCCACTATACTTTCGTAGCGTTCCACGGCGGCAAAAATTTCCGTGAAACACAGAATCAACAACCAAAGACAACCATCCGAACATGGGTAAAATCATTACCATCGCCAACCAAAAAGGCGGCGTAGGAAAAACAACCACAGCAATCAACTTGGCAGCAGCGCTAGGTGTGCTGGAATACAAAACGCTTTTGGTAGATGCTGACCCGCAGGCGAACGCTACCAGCGGTGTTGGCGTAGATCCCAAAAGCATCAAGGCCGGTATTTATGAGTGTCTGGTCAACGACATTCACCCGAAGGATTTAGTCCTGAACACCGAGAATCCCAACCTATTCTTGATTCCTGCGCACATCGACCTCGTAGGTGCTGAGATTGAACTGATCAACGCTACCAATCGCGAATACATGATGCGCAATGCGCTCAGTAAGATTCGTGACGAGTATGATTTCATCATTGTGGATTGCTCCCCTTCGCTGGGATTGGTCACAGTGAACGCCCTCACTGCAAGTGATTCGGTCATTATCCCTGTTCAATGCGAATACTTCGCGTTGGAAGGATTGGGCAAATTGCTCAACACTGTGAAAATCGTTCAGCAAAAGCTCAATACGGACCTCACCATCGAGGGAATCCTATTGACCATGTACGATTCGCGCCTGCGTTTGAGCAACCAAGTGGTGGAAGAAGTGAAGATGCACTTCCAGGAAATGGTCTTCGATACCATCATCCATCGCAATACGACCTTGGGCGAAGCGCCAAGCTTTGGTCAGACCATTCTGATGCACGACGCCAGCTGTAAAGGTTCCGTAAACTATTTGAACCTGGCCCGCGAGGTACTGCAGAAGAACTCGATGACCAAAATGAGCAACGAAGAGAAATTTATCAATATCGAAAATGGCTAAGAAACCCGCCTTGGGTCGCGGTTTGAGCGCCCTGTTAGAGAATGCATCCAAGAGTGTGAAGGATGGCGCCAACGGTTCAACTGCTGTGGAAACCGCTGTGGCTGATTTGCCGGAGGTCATGCCTGCCGCCGAGGTAGGGAATGTTGCCGGACCAATCTCCGTGTTGCGTATCTCGCAAATCGAAGCCAATCCGTTTCAACCACGTCAGGAATTTGACCCCACTGCTCTTCGCGAGTTGTCGCAGAGCATCAAAGAATTGGGGCTCATTCAGCCGATTACCGTACGTAAAGTTTCGGCCCAGAAATACCAAATCATCAGTGGTGAACGTCGTTTCCGCGCCTCTCAAATGGCCGGACTGGAAGAAGTTCCGGTGTATGTGCGCACTGCCAATGACCAGAACATGCTGGAGCTGGCTCTGGTGGAAAATATTCAACGTGAGAACCTGAATGCCATTGAGGTGGCCATCAGTTACAAGCGTTTGATGCACGAGTGCAGCTTGACTACCGAGAAGCTCGCCGAGCGTGTGGGTAAAGACCGCACCACGGTTACGAACTACGTGCGCCTGCTGAAACTTCCACCCGAGATTCAAATCGGCATCATCGAAAAGCGCATTTCCATGGGTCATGCCCGTGCACTGATCAACTGTGAACCGGAAGCCAAGCAACTGAAAATTTACAAGCTGATTTTGGAGAAAGACCTGAGCGTACGCAAGGTCGAAGAGCTCGCCAAAGAAGACGATGCTCCCAAGTTGTTTAAAACAGAGAAGATTGTTCTCCCACTCGAGTTCCAGAAAATGCAGGCAGATCTGCGTTTGAAGTTCGGCAAGAAAGCCAAACTCTCCCGCAACGAACACGGCATCGGCAAACTCGAAATCCCTTTCGCTACCGACGATGATCTGGTGAGAATTGTGGATATGCTGGAATTATAGATGTTTATTTTTAACCGCAGAGGCGCCGAGAATTCAGTTCTTGGCGCCTTTTTTTTTTGAAGTGTTGGATTTTAGAGATGACTAAACTAACTGATTTGGTACATATATTTGTACAACAATCTGTACGTTATTATGCTGACAACAACACTCTCGGATTTCCGAAAAGACATTAAGCGCTACTTCGATAATGTGACCAAGAATTTTGAAACCTTGATTATTAATCGCGGAAAAGACAACGGAATTGTAATCATGTCATTGGCAGAATACAACTCACTATGCGCAACTCGTCATGAGTTATCCTCCCAAAAAAATGAACAGCGGCTCAGCTCAGCAATCAAAAAACTGAATTCCGGTAAAACCACAACTAAAAAACTGCTGGAAGAATGAAATATGTCTTCGTGGATGAATCCTGGGAGGATTATTTGCACTGGCAAAAGACAGATAAAAAGAAACTTCAACGAATAAACGAGTTACTGAAAGATATTGCTCGAGAGCCTTTCAATGGCTTCGGAAAACCGGAGCCGCTAAAGCACCAACTAGCCGGCTTTTGGTCGCGAAGGATTGACGAAGAACATCGGTTCATTTATACTGTGCGAGGTGATGAAATTCTGATTGCCAAATGTCGATATCACTACGACTAAATCGTGTTCGATGTATTATCCCAATAAGCGGCCTCAGCCTTCAATCCTGCCAAACGAGCCTTTGCTTCAGCAAGTTCCAACGAACTATTCATTGACTCCAATCGGCGGATGTGATACTTCTTCCACATCGTCAACGCTTCACGTCGGGATTTGGGCAACATCGGCTCAAACTCCCAAACCTTAAACGCTGCCAATGCGCTCAATCGGTTCTGATCTGCTAACGTCAACCGCTCGACTCTTCGACTTACGGTGACGATCTTATAGTTCAGTTCCTTTATTCGATCCTCCGCCTCCTTTCGAGCGATAGGTGCATAACTCACCGGTGATTTTTCATAGGCACCGGACTTGGCCAACGCCAGTTGCAATGTTCCGGCAATTAATCCGGCCTCCGACGGCATGGACCGTTCTCCCCGATCAATCATGTGCGCATGAGGCCTGCTGATGTGCAGCATCTCGAGTAACTCATTCTTTTTCAAATGAAGCATGACAGATAACCCCGTAAACCCGCGACTTTGTTTCTTCATAAGTCTGTTAACTTTTTTGATGTTAACTTTTAAAATGTAAACAAGAAAAAAGTTAACACATTCCGAAAATAATCACTCCAACCGAAAAATCACCCTAAGATTGCCGAAAAAAAAATGAGCACTTCACCTCGTATAACCGTTCAATGCGCCATTAACGCTCCACTCGAGCACGTGTGGAATTGCTGGACCATGCCCGAACACATCACTCAATGGAATCACGCCGGCGATGACTGGCATTGTCCTGCGGCAACCAATGATCTGCGCGTCGGAGGTTCATTCGTAGCCACGATGGCTGCTAAAGACGGCAGTGTAAGTTTCGATTTCATCGGAATCTATGACGAGATTGTTCAGCATGCCTCCATTGCTTATCACATGCCGGATAACCGCAAAGTAGAAGTTTCGTTTCGATCAGTCGGTGATGCCACTGAAGTGATAGAAACCTTCGACCCGGAAAACGAACATCCACCGGAAATGCAGCAAGCAGGCTGGCAGATGATTTTGGACAATTTCAAGAAACACGCGGAAGCATCGCGTTAATGGGCGCACATTGCAGTGCGCCCCAACCATTTCACCATTTCACCA
>JBKCDO010000041.1:0-828 GCA_046304755.1 Flavobacteriales bacterium | reverse complement strand
CTGCAGTGGTACTTGCAGTGTCAATAGGTTAGCATTAATCGTGGTACCTTCCAGTTTCACCTGACGATTGTAGGAATTTCCAAACGCATCCGTTGATTGATAGACAATGGTTGACGGATCCTGCACAAACTCCGCAGCAGTGCTCATTATGCCCAATCCCAGCGATACGCCCCATTGATGCTTGTAGCCTTTCATGAGTTGTGCGCTACCTTCTATGCCCCACGCAGGTTTAAGTCCGGAGGAAGTCATGGCGCCAAGCTTCGTCTCGTTCAACACAACATCCTGATAGATGTCGGTATTGAGCTGATTGGCCTGCACTTGAGTCGTGCTCACCTGTGCCATACCGACATTGCCTTGAATGGATGCCCATAGCTTCAGAGGCTTCTTGGGGTCGTCGGCAGGATCGACGCGCGCGGCAAAGCGATCCTCGCAATTCGAACATTTCACCACATAGTTATCCTGCACTTCCATGGACGCAATCCAATAGCTGCTGGTGGCCTCATTCCATTCCAACTCGAGCTCTAATTCCTCGAGCACGGTGTAACGCCAATCTTGAAAATCGCGAACGTAACCTTCACGCTGAATATACATTTTCACCTTACCTGCGCGAAGTTGACTATAGTCGGCATTGATTCCGGTAATCTTCACGCTGATTCCACGATTACAGAATCGCGTCACGTCTTCAGCGAATTCATCTATGGTGCGAATTTTTGGCTGGCTCTTTTGCGTGAACGGGAGAATGGGCATGTACTGACCATTCTGATCCATACGCGGCGGATTGTACAAATCCAGGATGTAAACCCCTGGCTTAAACAAACTCTTGAATTG
>JBKCDO010000040.1:0-16977 GCA_046304755.1 Flavobacteriales bacterium | reverse complement strand
GGCGGTCACCGAGCGGAGCCGAGGTGAAAACATCCGTCCAGCAATCCGGTCCCCGAGCGTAGCCGAGGGGCTTTGGCTCTTCTCAGCTCTGTTCGGAAGAATTTATAAAAACCTTTTTCGTTCCGGAGCACCTTAAAGAACTTCGCCCTCCATGGACATCAACATCAACACCCCTGCCCTATTGTTTCCGGCCATCAGTCTGATTATGCTTGCCTACACCAACCGTTTTCTGGCGCTGGCCAATGTGGTGCGCAACCTGCACGACCGCTACCACAAGATGGATGACTCCAAAAAGCCTATGATTCACGCGCAGATTAAAAACCTGCGCAGTCGCATGCGCATCATTCGCAACATGCAAATACTCGGGGTAACCAGTTTCATCGTTGCCCTTGTAAGCATGTACGCCATCTACACTGAGAACATGTCCGCAGCGCGTTACCTCTTCGCCGGTTCACTCATCTTGTTTGCTACTTCATTGGTCCTTTCATTGGCAGAGTTGTTTATCAGCACACGTTCCATTGAGATTGAGTTGAGCGATTTGGAATTGGACAACGATTAATCACGGCCTCAACAAATCCTAAATCAGCTGTTAATATCTCCGAACAGCCTTTAATTTGCGCAGTCAGCGAGGGTTTACCTTGCTTGGTTGCACATGGCTCCGCGCAAGAAAAAAATACGCATTGTCCAATACCTCTTTGTGGGGTTGGTTACGCTCGTCATGGGCGGCTATTTTGCCTTGCAAACTCCGGCTGTGCAATCGTGGATTGGCCGTCGTGTGGCGGATTACCTCAGCAGTGAATGGAATACGGAAGTATCGGTAGGCCGCGTGTCGATCGACCTCTGGGCGCGCTTACACATCGACGACATCTACATCGAAGATCAGCGCAAGGACACGCTTCTATTCATCGAACACTTGCATGCATCCAAATACACGTTCGACCGGCAGACGGGCAAGCTGGTGATTGCAGGCGTGGAACTCAATCGCCCTTATTTCAATCTGGTTCGCCACAAGCAAGATAGTTTGCTCAATTACTATTTCCTCGTAGACTATTTTGATTCGGGAGATACCACCTCCGCGCAAGAAAGCGATATCCGCATCAGTGAATTATCCCTGAAAAACGGGCGGTTCAACTACATCAACGAGCACCGTGATTCCGACACTACTTTCGGTATTGACTGGAATCATTTGCAACTCTCTGCCATTGACCTCTCCGTGAGTCAATTTTCTATGCTGGACGATAGCATTCATGCGACGGTTAATACACTGTCTGCCCAGGAAGCTTCCGGCTTTAAGCTCCACGAGCTCAGTCATGAACTCACCTTGGCCAACAACATCGTGGATATGCGCAACACACGGCTGGCTTTTGAAGAGTCCGACATTCGAGGTGATCTGCGGTTTGAAGTGAACTCCATCGATGACTTTGATTATTTCGATACGCGCGTGCCGATGCAACACGAATTCCATGAAGCCAAGCTCAACATGAATGACCTGAGTTATTTCGCTCCGGAACTCCGTGGAATGAATCAACCGGTGGTCATCAATGGAACAGTCAAAGGAACCGTGGCCAACCTGAAAGGCCGCAAACTTTCACTGACACTCAACGATCATACACGTTTTGAAGGAAACGTCGATATGGAAGGGCTTCCGGAATTATCACAGACCTACATTTCACTTGATATTAAGGAACTCACCACCAACAAGGAGGAATTGGAACAAATTCCGCTGCCTCCATTTGACGGCCACACCTTTGTGGAAGTTCCCGGTAATTTCGCAGCCTTGGGGCAAATCACCTATCGTGGTGATTTCACAGGCTTCATCAGCGACTTTGTGTCTTATGGAATGCTGCAAACGGCTATCGGTGATATTCGCACCGATATCTCACTCAAAGAAGATACTGCACGAAATGACTACCGCTATTCCGGTTCGATTGAGTTGAAGCAATTCAACTTGGGACAATTCTACGATGTGTCAGCGCTAGGTCCGGTAAGCTGTAACTTCAACTTGGATGGATCAGGCTTGGAGCTGAAAAAAGTCGATGCCGGCTTCAATGGAACCATCAGCGAAATCTCCGCGAACGGATACACCTATCACAACATTCAAACGATTGGTAATTTCAAGCACAGGGCCTTCAACGGAGAAGTCCATATCGACGATCCAAACTTGATGATGGATTTTGCCGGAACCATTGATTTTACCAAGGCACAGCCACTGCTCGCCTTTGACGCCGATATACGTCACGCCAATCTGGATGAGCTCAATGTACTCAAAGATTATGACTACAGCGCCGTCAGTGGTGAGTTCCACGTTAGTAGTGAAGGTCTTGAGTTCGAAAAATTCGTGGGTGAAATAGTGATGAGCGATTTTACCTATTGCGCGATGAACAGGGATTACGCGCTGAACAACCTCAAGATTACCGCGAGTCGCACAGGCACTCCCGTGATGACATTGGTCTCGGATCTTGCCTTTGCTGAAATCAGTGGTGAGTATAAATTATCGCAAATTCCGTCGGCACTCGCTGAAATTGCCAGTCGCATTTTCCCGTCATTCCAACCGCCCATTCGTGAACACAAAGACCAGCAATTCACTGTGCTGGCGCAGATTTACGATGTATCGCAAATCACCGAAGTGTTCGTACCTGAATTGGTTATTGCTCCCGGCACACGTGTCAACCTGGAAGTGAACGAGCCTGCCGGTTTCTTCCAAACCATCCTCTCTTCACCGCATATCGAATACGCCGATACCCGCTTAGAATCCATCACGTTTGACGTGCATCACCCCGATGAATCGTTCTATGTAACGGCCTCGTGTGATATGCTCAATAGCGGTGGCATCATCTTCCGCGATATCGCCGTTGATGGCCGCACACAACAAGACACACTGTTCACTGCAATCACCTGGAACAATGGAAATCGACAGTTTGAAGGTGACATCAATGGTCGACTGGCTATCCAGGATTTTGACGCATACGACTTCTTCTTCGACGCCAGCACGTTTACACTGGAGAAAGAACGTTGGGCATTTACTCCGGGAGCACATGTTTCTATGGACAGTTCAGACGTGAATGTTAATGGCCTGACCATCTTTAACGGAAACCAGCGCCTGACCATTGGCGGAACGATCAACGCTAGTCCTTCCAGTGCATTGAACATTCAAATTGCGGCATTCGATTTATCCAATCTCAATGTGTTCGTTGGAGAAGATTACCGCTTCGAAGGAATCGTGAGCGGGAACGCGCAAATCGCAGACCCGTATCATGAAATCATTTTCCGCAGCGATATCGACTTGGCGCAGCTCGTCATCAATGATCGGGCTATTGGTGATTTGCATGCGCAAACAGCCTGGGATCCACGTTTGCACGAGCTTCGCATCGATGGTTCTCTGGAAAAAGATGCCAAGGCATCACTCGGTTTAAATCGTTATACCCCACTCTCCTTTGCCGGCTACTACCGTCCGCGCGATGAAAAAAGTCCGCTGGATCTCACGGCTACCATCAACCTGTTGGACCTGGAATTCATCAATGCTTTCATGGAGCCCGAAATCCTCGACATCCAAGGATTCGCCAGCGGCACCATGGCCATCACCGGAACACCGGATGCTCCGCAGATGCGCGCCAATGCACTGCTACGCGATGCATCTATTTACGTCTATTACCTCAATACCAAATATTATATTGAAGAGCAGATTGGTGTGTATCCCGACATGTTCACCTTCGACCACATCCGCATTCACGATGAAAAAGGAAAGCAAGGATACCTTACGGGACAAATGCTCCACGACAACTTCGGCGATTGGAACTTTGATATTATGATTGATATGGAAGAGCCCATGCTCGCCATGAATACAACGGAAGAACTCAATTCGATGTATTACGGTCAAGCCTATACCACAGGTAACGTAAACATCTACGGTTATGAAGACCAACTCGAATTTGACATTGCACTGAAAAGCGAAAAAGGCACAACGCTGGCCATGCCGATGGGTGTCAATGATGAGCAAACCTTCGAAAACTTTATCCGATTCAAATCGCCCAATGACAGCATTCAAGCCGAAGAACCACTCAATCTCTCCGGCATTAAACTGAATCTGCAAATGGAAATCACACCGGATGCTGAATTCAAAATCATCTTTGATGAAAGCGTGGGAGATGTGATGTCGGGCGCGGGACGTGGTAACCTGCAAATGGAGATTAACAATCTGGCAACCTTCAACATGTATGGTGGTGTTGAGCTTACCCGTGGGGATTATCTCTTTACGCTAAAGAATCTCATCAATAAACCATTCCGCATCAAACCCGGTGGCACCATTTCTTGGTTTGGAGATCCCTTTGGTGGTGAAATGGATCTGCAAGCCATTTATGACGTGTCTGCTTCGCTCTACGATTTGATTCAAGACCCCGCCTATCAGAACGGACAGCGCGTGCCGGTCGATTTAGGAATGAATTTGACAGGAAAAATCTTCAACCCGGGCATTGATTTCTCGATTGACCTGCCTACAGTTGACCAAGTGACCAAGAGCCGTGTAAATGCGGTTATCAGCACGGATCAAGAAAGGAATCGCCAGGCTTTTGCGCTGCTGGTCATGCGTAGGTTCGTGAGTCCGCCCAACGTGACTGCCGACCACAGTTCCACCAGCGCCTTTGCTGCCAACGGCACAGAATTCCTTTCCAGCCAGATCTCTTCATGGCTGAGTCAAATCAGCGATGACTTTAACCTTGGATTCAACTACAGTCCCGGTGATGACATCAGCAATGAAGAAATAGCACTCGCTTTGGGAACACAGCTGTTCAATGAACGACTTTCACTGAGCAGCAACTTTGGTGTTTCGCGCAACAATGGAACCTCTCAGGCCAACCAGAATGCCACCAACATTATCGGAGATATTCGTATTGAATATAAGATTACTCCGGAGGGCCGTATTCGCCTGGTGATGTACAATGAAAGCAATGACTTCAGAGCGACTACGGTGCAGCAATCTCCCTATACACAAGGCGTCGGTATCATCTACCGCGAAGATTTCGACACCTTTGACGAGTTCATTGAAGGCTTTAAGAAACTGCTGAAAGGAAACGGAAAGTCTTCTTCAGCCATGACAAACCCTTAACTTTCCCACTCATTTCTCATGGTGAAGGATAACCACGGCAGAACGATTGACTACCTGCGATTGGCCATAACGGACCGATGCAACCTGCGCTGCTCCTACTGCATGCCCGCGGAAGGTTTGTCTTGGTTGACGCGCGATGAATTGCTTTCCTTTGAAGAAATTGAACGACTGCTCGCAATCTGTTCATCACTGGGAATTCGCAAAGTGCGATTCACCGGCGGTGAACCTTTTGTGCGCAAGGATTTTGATAAACTGCTGAAAAAAGTAGCTCAAAGCAACCTGTTTGAATTCATCAGCATTACAACGAACGGTGTGCTCACTGCGCCTCACATTCCCTTACTTCAATCCATCGGCATTGATTCGGTCAACCTCAGCTTGGATAGCACCAACCGCGAGCGCTTTCTCGCCATTACGCGGCGCGATGAGTTTGACGCTGTGATGCAAACACTCGACGGTCTGCTAGCTGCCGGTATCCCGACGAAAATCAATGCAGTCATCATGGAAGGGTTAAATGAAGAGGAACTCATTCCTCTGGCCATGCTCAGCAAAGCCTCACCGGTAGATGTGCGCTTTATCGAAGAAATGCCTTTCAATGGTAAAGGAGGAAGGCATGCCATGAAGTACACACGCAGCGGCTTATTGGATGCACTGCAAGCGCATTTTGGTCCGCTACAAAAACGCGAAGGCGCACCTCACAGCACATCAGAGAATTATCACATCCACGGCCACCAGGGCAACGTTGGAATAATCGCTGCGTGGTCGCGCACCTTTTGCGGTTCGTGCAACCGTCTGCGACTCACACCTTCAGGTCAATTCAAGACCTGTCTTTATGGCAAGAATGATTTGGATATCAAACACCTCATGCGCAGTGGCCTTGATGATCGTGAGCTCGCTGAGGCAATCGCATCGTGCGTTATGCACAAGCCGCTTGACGGTCTTCAAGCTGAAGCGCTGCGCTCGCCGGTAGAAGAATCCATGGCCACCATTGGAGGATAACCACTATGATCAGTCCACAACAAGCCCAGGATATCATTGCCACATGCAAGCTCACGCTTGACACTGAAAAGGTGCAGCTCTTGGAAGCCATGCATCGCATACTTGCAGAAGATTTGTTGGCCGATCACGACCTGCCTCCATTTGATCGCGTAATGATGGACGGCATAGCAGTTAAGTTTAGCGCCATCGAATCCGGTCAAACTTCCTTCAACCTCGAAGGAATTCAACGTGCCGGAGAACCGCAAAAGACATTGCAAAACAATCGACACGCACTTGAAGTCATGACAGGAGCGGTGTGTCCAATGGGAACTGACACCGTTATCCCTTATGAGCATCTGACAATCACCGACGGTGTAGCCTTGGTACATGAACTGCCTGCTAAGCGCGGAAAGAACATTCACCGGCGAGCTTCAGATAAAGTCACCGGCGATTGCCTGGCATCAGCAGGTTTGCGCATTGGTCCTGCCGAAATTGGCATAGCTGCTTCCATTGGCAAGACTGAGTTGCTTGTGCAACGACTTCCACGCGTGGTCATTTGTTCCACCGGTGACGAATTGGTACCCATAACCGATGTTCCGCTTGCCCACCAAATTCGCCGTTCCAACGTCTACGCCTTGCAAGCCATGATGCATGCGCAAGGGATTGTATGCGAGCTCATGCATCTTACCGACGACCACCATGCGTTGACCATTGCGCTGGAGCAAGCTATCAAATCCAATGATGTGGTGCTTCTCAGCGGCGGCGTTTCCAAGGGGAAATTTGATTTAATCCCCGATGTGTTACAATCGATTGGTGTTGACTGTCTGTTTCATCGCATCGCCCAAAAACCCGGAAAACCCATGTGGTTTGGCCGCAGCGCGCATTGCATTGTTTTCGCTTTTCCCGGAAATCCTGTATCCACTATGGTTTGCGCTTCACGCTATCTTCTCCCTTGGCTGAAACGAGAAATGGGATTGCCGGTTGGAACGCTGAGCGTTGCAGCAAGCGATGTCAATTCGCATGCTTCACTGACATTATTTGAGCCTGTTGTGCTGAACGCAACAGAACAAGGAAGCACAGCAAGTATAATGAAGCATCAAGGGTCCGGGGACTTCAGTGCACTTGCAGGTGCTCATGGATTTATCGAAATTCCTTCGGAGTTAGATTCAAAAAAAACGGGCAGTCGCTTTCGCTTCTACCCGCTTTCATAACACACTTTCTAGCTTTTATTTCTTAGAGCCCTTTTGGCCGCCTTCTTTGCGTTCCTTCATGTGTTGCACAAGTTCGCGCTGAAACTCATGATCGAGCTTGCCTAGCTGCATGGTGCGATCAGCTCCCAGCACAGGCATGGCATCTTTGAGAAATTGGGTTTCAAGATCGATATGTGCCTTCTTCTGTTGTGCCACACGATCAATTTCCACAAGCGCTTCCTTCTCCGAGAACTTAGGCTCTTCTCCTTTCTTTTTATCGCCCTTACCGGATTTGCGCAGTTCATCTTCCTTCTTTTTAAACTCATTATAAATCGGCCAGAACTTCTCCGCCTCAGTAGGTGTCAGTTCTAACTTATCCGAGTAATAACTGCGTTTCAGGGCTTCCACCTTTTCCTTGCGCTTTTCGCCTCCCGGCTGAGATCCCGGTGGGGGTCCGGGCTGTGCAAATGCTGCCGTTGAAACGATCATTACCATCATCAACAAAATCCATGTGCTCTTTTTCATGTGTTTATTCTATTAAAGTTCGTCTATTATATTCAGAGATTGTTCTTCTTTCAAATATTCCTGGATATCCTCCTCTGTTATGTCGTCCCAGGTTATGATGCGCTGACCGGCGGCAGGTTTAAACTCCTCCACGGATTTCGGTAAATTCTTCATTGAAACAGTATCTGGCTGCAATGTGTCTAACACCACCAGTTCTTCATAAAGCGTTTCATCCAGCTCAAGCTCATTCAAATCATCATACTCCAATTGCGATTGCCCAAGTGCCACGGCAAAGGATGTCCCTTCGAATGCGCTCGCAGACCGCGACTCTTCATTGCTCGGCACTACCGAAATGATCACACCCAGCAATGCTGCCGCCGCCGCTGCGGTTAGCCAGAGTCGAATGACACGGCCCCGCTTACTTTCAAATGCAATCGAAGCGTCACTCTCAACTAATCCTTTCGCATCCTTAATTCGTGTATTCGTGGCACTCCCAAACCTCATTGCATCCATCTCATGCATGCACAACTGCTCCAGCACCCCTGCCTGCTGATCAAAAAAGGACTCCGGTGTCTCGAAAGATTCCTGCAACTTCGACTCCAACAAGGCCGCCTGCGTTTCAAAATAGCCCTCAGGAACCTGCAAGGAGTCCTTGGAACGCTCCAACACAGAGCGCATCTTCGAACTCATAGCCGCTTGGTCATGTGGATCGTCCTCTTTCATTTCTCTGTAAAATAAGCTTCAATTTTCTGCACCGCATGATGGTAACTCGCCTTGAGCGCACCCACACTGGTGCCGGTGATTTCAGCCATCTCTTCGTATTTCAACTCATCGTAATACCGCATAACAAACACCGCCTTCTGTTTTTCAGGCAGGAGCGCAATGGCCGTTTGTAACCGTGCCTGAATCTCATCACCCGAAAACAACACATCTTCCTGCAAACTCCTTCCCAGCGCATGCTCAATCGCCCCTGCATCCACCTGCATAATCCGCTTAGCACTGCGCAAAAAAGAAATAGTCTCATTATGCGCAATGCGATACAACCACGTAGAAAGCTTCGACTCTCCTCGAAAGGATTCGATGGACTTCCAAGCCTTGATGAACACCTGCTGCGTCAGATCATCGGCGTCTTCATGACTCAGAACCATGCGTCGGATATAATAATAAATGGGCTTTTGAAATTGACGGATAAATAGCCCCACACCTTTGCTTCGTCGCTCCGGGTCAGTCAGCATTTCCAACAATTCGTGATCACTCATGCAGGCGTCAGACGTTGAGAATACCACTAGGGTTTAACCACACTACCATTTTCTGGAATTCAACACTGTTTTGGTGAGCAACATGAAAATGAGAATCAATGCCGCGAAATAAACCACGTCACGACTGTCGATTAATCCGCGGCTCAGTGAATTGTAGTGCGCCTGCATACCGAGGTTCATGATGAAACTATCCATGGCTCCCAACGCTTCGAATGACGCAATCGATGAAAAACCGGTGTACATGAAAAAGCAGAGCATGGCCGCTACCAGGAAGCTCACAATCTGATTATTGGTAATGGCAGAAGCAAAAATACCGATGGCTACATAGCCCGAAGCCAGCAGCAACAAACCGATGTACGATCCCCAGGTTCCGCCACTGTCAATATTTCCCACAGGATCGCCAAGCGCATACACCGTGAAGTAATACACCAGCGTCGGCAAAATGGAAATCACTACCAGCGCCAATCCGGCCAAGTACTTCGCAGCGATAATCTGCATATCCGTAATGGGCTTGGTGAGCAGCAGTTCAATCGTTCCCGTGCGTTTTTCCTCCGCAAACGAGCGCATCGTTATGGCCGGAATTAGAAACATGAGTACCCAGGGTGAAATAAAAAACAAAGGTTCAATGCTGGCATAACCGCTTTGCAAAATGTTGAAGTCACCTTCGAAAATCCAGAGGAACAATCCTGTGAGCAGCAAGAACACAGCGATAACCACATAACCTATTAAGGAGCTGAGAAAGGTGCGAATCTCTTTGAGTAAAAGGGCATTCATTGCAAGTAAGATTGTGCCGTCAAAATTAAGTGTTAGCGGCTGATGCTTTGGAACCCTTTCGATAACGCAGCGCAAACATAATCGCACCCGTCAAGAAGAACATCACCGCAATGACCTCTGCCTGCGTGGCCTCAATGCCCATCCAATCGAATTTGTTGTTGACCCTGATTTTTTCGATGAAGAAACGCTCAGCGCCATTGAACATCAAGTAGGCTGCAAACATGAGTCCCGGGACCTTCAGGCGCTTGCGAATAGACCACAGCAACAGAAAGATGAGTGTAGCCATAATCGTCTCGTACACCGGCGTTGGAAACACCATCGGATCAAGGTGTGTGCAATAGCCGTCCCAACAGGGGACATTGGGGTCGGTAATTGGAAGCACGTTGGTATCATTCAGTTGACCGAGATACTGCGGATAAGCGGCATCGTAATTCACATTGTTGGGGTAATCATACGCCCACAACCAATCGGGCAGCCACGACATCCATCCCGGCTTGGGAGCAGTATTGGCAATTCCCCAGTCTCCATCGCCACTTACCTGGCAGCCAATTCGGCCAATACCATAGGACAGGATTAAGCCGGGAGCTGCTGCATCCGATAGATGCCAACCGTTCACGCCTTTAGTGCGCGCATACAGAATTACACCAATTGAACCGAGAATAAGTCCACCATAGACCGTCAAGCCACTCACAAAACTGTTGAAGGAAGGATGCTCTAAGAACTCAACAAACTCACGCGGGTTTTCCAACAAATGGAAAAGCTTTGCACCCAGAATTCCGAAAATTGCTGCGGCAAAGGTGAAATTACCGGTGAGATGGTGCGGATAGACTTTGAAATCTTCGCGAATGGGCTCAGCCAGTTGCTGCTTTTTATACTCCCAGAAACGCCAGCCTCCCATAGCAATGGCCAAAGCCAATCCGAGCAGAATACTTCCGTCCATCGAAAACAAGAAACGCTGTGGATTTGAACCTGTGGCAAACAGCTCGCCGCCATAAAGAGCCAGGTAAATAAACTTCCATCCGATAATGAATCCCATCAAAGCGCTCGTGCCCACTTCCCAGTAATCGGGTGGTCCTCCCTTGACAATTGTCTTAATGGTTGGAACAAAATGCCCCTCGGCAGCCTTTCGTTTCAATTCAAGTCCAAGCGTATAACTCGCTGCAACAAAAGCAAGTGCTACAAAAAAGCCGAAGCTATTGAGCAGACGCGTCCAACCCCAATCGATGCCGAAGAGATCAAGTAATGCATGATAAATGGTAGGATACATAAGGAGGACCGGTTTGAGTCCCCAAATGAATGACAACCTTGAGCGCTAACAAGGCAGATGTGCATGGAAAATTTCAACATCAGGCAGAAAATCGGAAAAAGTTCCTATATTGGCTTTCAGCGCAGGAGAAGTAAAAGTGTCGACAACATCGGAAATACACGATTGTGTGGCACTGAAACCCTCCTACCCGACCCAACTTTTTGCGTAACCTCAGTTAAACCTTAACCATCCGTTTGTCATGGAGAATTCGCGAGAGTCAATACGCAGTATCGTTCATGAGCTCATGAACGAGGTTATCGAAATCGGATTTCATGAACTAGTCAACAGACCGCAAGAATCAACTCGTCTGAATGATGTGATTAAAGCCGCCGGAGAAAATCTTGGGGAACATCTCAGGCGCATCGATGATCACACCTTGCACCCCAACAGCAAAGAACTCATGCAACACTGGCAAAAGATATCAGAAGATGCCCAGCGCGATAGCTTGAACTTGCTTTCTGAAATCCAGCAAATTCGCCAGACTTACAATCCCCGACTTAAACGAGTGTAATTACTCAATCACAACGGGATAGGAGAAAGAGCCCTCTGCGCACTCCACAGTAAGCGTGTAGACGCCCGCTGCAACAGGGGTACAATCCAACGTTGTTTGTGACTGCTGTTGGCCAAAATCAGCAACGACTTCACCAAGGGTATTTATCAAGCGCACCTGCTGCATGGCCGAAGGCGCTGAAACAGTCAACTTATCACTCGTCGGATTGGGATAACACTGAATTTGGAGTGCGCTTTCATCAGCAATTGATGAGGTCGCAGGCTGATACACCCGAACATAATCCACAAACATGCTCGACGGGAATGGCGTCGTGGCATCGGGATATCCCGGCCAGTTGCCGCCAACGGCCAGATTCAACAGCAAAAACATGGGATGTCTAAAAGCATCATCGGTGTTATTGGAAGCCTGAATGGCAAACTGAAAAAACTGTATTCCATCGACGTACCAACGAATCAAATTTTCTTCCCAAACAATACCGTACACATGGTACTGGGTAGGATCTACATTATTGCCTTGGCCAACAAACGCATGACCGTTGTTTTCCCAATGCACAGCGCCGTGGGTCACATATTCATTGCTCACGTGTTCCATAATGTCAATCTCACCGCACTCGGGCCAGCTGACGTCGTCAATGTTGGCTCCCAAGGTCCAGAATGCCGGCCATAAGCCCTGCCCGAGCGGCAACTTCATGCGTGCCTCTACTTTTCCATATTCAAAATCGAATAGCCCCTTGGTTTGAATACGCGCGCTGGTGTATTCCGTAGCACCGGTTCCTTCGTGTCGCGCGGTTATGACCAACTGACCATTTTCCAGCGCGAGATTCTCCGGTGCATTGGTATAGTACTGCCATTCGTTGTTGCCCCAGCCTCCATTTCCGAATTGCGCAGCCCATTTGGTGGCATCCAATGTGGTTCCGGAGAATTCATCCGACCAGATGAGCTGCCATGTGGTTTGGGCTTGAATTGTCAGGGAAGTGTGGGACAGCCCCAAACACAAGACAAATGTTAGAATAGATGAAGTAGCGTGCTTTTTCATAGTTCAGGTATAAAAGCGGCGCGATTGAGTAAACCGCGCCGCTTGTAGTGGTTGTTTATTTATATACTTAGTGCTGAATGATCAACTTGGACGATGCGTTGCGCGCACCATCGCTAATGATTACCTGGTAAAATCCTTCGCTCATATTCTCCGTAGAAATATCCACACGAGATTGGCCATTGGTTTTACCCGCAGCTACCACGCGACCAGTGGCGTCTACGATGCGATACTCAGCGTGCATGAAATCATTCAGCGCTAGCTGAACCATCGTGTTGGCCGGGTTCGGATACAGAGCCATTGAAGAAGTCATCTGCTCGTTCACAGCAGTTGGACAAGCTTCACACGATTCCCAGCAGACCATTCCCACATTGACTGCCTCTGAAACAATCAACTCGCGCACAACGCCGAATTTGAATCCGACAGTGCAGGTTCCTTCTGCAAGGTTCTCTACTACAGTTCCACCATCGGTGGTGAATTGATAGTAGTGAACACCGGGAACTACATCGAGTGTAATCGTGTATTGGTTATTGCCCAATGCTGTCATCGGATTGCAACCGTCGCAATAGTTATTGAACGTGCCTGTCACTTCCACAGAACCGGCGGTCAAACCTGCGAGATCAACATTGAGCGTCACCTGAACGGGTTCCGGCGCAGAACAAGGATCACATGATGCCCAGCACACAACAGACAAGATAGTGTCGCTTTGCAAATTGAGTGAGCGGTTTACAAAAGCACCATTCGATACGGTGCAAGGATCACCGGAGGTCAACTGCTCAGAGCCGGTCCAGTTATCATAGCTATACTTGAATTCGTAAGCTCCTTCTTGCAGCGTGGTGGTGGCTTCCCAAATACCGTCACCATCGATATCTGTCATTTGAAAACAGCTACCACACCAGTTATTAAATGTTCCATTCACTTCTGGAGTGGTAAACCCGGCAACTCCATTCATATCCACGCGGAAGGTCACATCGTGAGTTACCGGTGCAGACGCGCAATCAGTGCAGCTTTCCCAGCAAACTACCGGCAAGATGACATCGCTGCCGACTTCCAATGCGCGGTTGGTGAAACCAAAGTTGGTTACTGTGCACGGTAATCCCGGCAATAAATTCTCCTGGTCTGTCCACGAGTCATAAACGAATTTGTATTCATAGATACCTTCGGGCAGCATTGCTGTACCGCTCCAGATTCCATCACCATCATCATCATTCAGTGGGAAACATCCTCCGCACCAATCGTTGAATGAACCACTCACTTCTGCAGTCGTAAAACCGGTCACGTTCTGCATATCTACTTGAAACGTTACTGCGTATTCCACCACTTGAACAGTCTCTCCACCGAAAGCAACATCATCGAAGTAGTATGTCTTTTCGCCTGCTGTTGCGCCATCCACTCCGAAGTTGAAGAAGATAGAGGCTTTATCATATACATAGCCTAAGTTCAACGCAGCAGTGCCCGCAGATTGATTGGCAAAATCGAATACCAGCGTTTCCCATTCGTTGGCAACTGTTGTCATCACATTGGTTTCCACACTGTGTGTCGGATTGGTGTGATCTTCGACTTTCAAACGCACTTGAATTCCCGCGTCAGGTGACCAAACACGCACCGACATCGTTGTTGAATCAACGGTGAACGGCACCGCACTGCTGAAACCGAGTTGCGCCGGAGCAGTAATCGTCACACCGGATGAAGCACCCGCAGTAGCGCTTTTAACAACGCGGGCCACTTGGTTGGTCGCATCGGTTGGGTCAATAACAATTGTCGCATCTTCCGAACCATCGAAACCCAGAAGACCATACTCTACCAAAGGAGCATCGAAGGTAACGGGCAGAGCCATCTGGAATGTTTGAATCACACCCTCACAACTGGCACAACTTTCCCAGCAAACAGGGTTGAGCGATACATCACCGGTTACGGTCAATGCGCGATTGGTGAAAGCTCCGGTCGTAATTGTGCAAGCAGAACCTTCAGCAAGCGTTTCAACCATGGTTCCACCGTTGTAAGTGTACTTGTATTCGTAATTGCCGGCCTCCAGCGAAGCTGTTCCGTTCCAAATTCCGTCAGCGTTGCTATCGGTAAGCACTAAACAGGTGTCACACCAGCCGTTGAAATCACCAATAATTTCTACCGAAGTCACGTCGGTCACATTCTGCATGTCTACCTGAAACTCCACATTGTAAAATACGGTTTGAATACCACATGCAGTGCAGCTTTCCCAGCATACCGTGGGCAATTCCGTTGGTCCTGAAACCTCAATAACACGATTGGTGAAATTGTCCAAGGTAGTTGTGCAGGATGAACCGGGCGTGAGACTTTCCTGATCTGCCCAATTGTCATAAGAGAATTTATAATCGTAGCTACCTGCCTGAAGCGGAATGGTAATCGTCCAGATATTATCGCCATTCACATCCGCCATGGCTGCGCAGTTGCCACACCAGTTGTTGAATTCACCGTTAATCTCCGGCGTACCAAAAGCGAATCCGACCTCACTCATATCCAGACTAAAGGTCACATTGAATGGCCCGGTGTTCACGCCACATGCCGCGCAACTGCCGAAGCACACGGGGTTCAGAACAACATCCTGTGTCAAAGTCAATACACGGTTGGTGAAATTGCCTGTTGTCATCGTGCAAGGCGAACCCGCCGGTAACGACTCCTGACCTGCCCAATTATCATAACTGAACTTGTATTCATAATTACCTTGTTGCAACGTAATCGTGGTACTCCAAATACCATCGCCATTGGCGTCTGTAAGCGGATTACAGCTTCCACACCATCCATTGAAGCTTCCATTGACTTCGGGTGTAGTAAAACCTGTTTGACCATTCATGTCAACCTGAAAGGTGACATCATAAAACGCGGGTGCCGAAGCACAATCCATGCAAGCGCCCCAGCAAACAACAGGGAGAACAACATCTCCTGTCACTACCAAGGTGCGATTCGTGAAATTACCGGTCGTCAAAGTACAGCTGCTGCCCGGAATTAAACTTTCCTGAAGCGCCCAGTTGTCTGCCGTGAATTTGTATTCATACGAACCTGCCGCAATGTTTGCTGTACCTTCCCATATCTGATCGCCATCAGCATCTGTCAGCGAAAAGCATGCTCCACACCACCCATTAAAAGTACCATTTACTTGAGCGGTAGTGAAGCCTGATTGCTGGCTCATGTCGACGCGAAACGTTACGTTAAAGGCATGACCCACCTGAGAAGAGGAAAGAACCAAAAGGGCAATCACAAAAAGTTTGTAGAATGTGTTCATTGGATATTGTTTGCGGCGAATATAGAGTAATTGTTATTTGTACAAAATCTCAATTTTGCAGCAGTTTTGATTAATTTTGAATTCTCAATCCGACAGCTCATTAGAAAGTTGTTGATTACTAAGCCTATTTTGGAAATTATGGAAAAAGTATCGAAGCCGATTCCCAAAGCCACACAATCGGAGGACATGTATTCCATTCCCATCGACGCCTTCTTCAAGACGGCCTTCTCGGTGGACTGTGTCATTTTTGGCTATCACCAAGGTGACCTTAAGATATTATTGATTCAACGCGGTGCAGAACCGTATGAAAACTTCTGGGCACTTCCCGGTGACCTGGTGTATCCGCATGAGGATTTGGACAAAGCAGCTCACAGAGTCTTGCATGACCTAACATCTGTTGATGATGTCGGTATGAAGCAGGTGCATACGTTCGGTGCGGTGAATCGTCACCCGCTGGGTCGTGTTATTACCGTTGGCTACATGGCATTGGTGGAACTATCCGATATTCACCCGATGGCATCCCATTGGGCCAAACAAACCAAATGGCATAGCGTAAACAAAGTGCCTAAACTGGCTTTCGACCATGGAGAGATTTTGGATGCTTCTATCGAGCGACTGAAAACATTGCTTTTGGAAGAACCCATCTGGACACGCGTAATTCCGGAAAAGTTTACCATCACCGAATTTCAGGACGTGTTTGAAACCATTCTAGGGCGCACATTTGATAAAGGCAACTTCCGCAAGAAATTACAGAATGTCAAGTTCCTCAAGAAACTGACAGAGACGCAACAAAACGTGCGTCACCGCCCCTCACAACTCTATTCGTTCGATGCAAAGCTGTTTGCCAAGTATCACGACCGTGGATTTGTGTTTGATTTCTAGGATTATAGGATTGTAGGATTATAGGGTTGTCAAACCTGAGGATTTAACGAGCGTAGAAAAAAGTCAGGGTCCCGAGTAAAAACCGGAGCCCAACAAAAAGCCCCGCAATTGCGGGGCTTCTCGATTACAATCAAATCAATCTTCACTTCACAATTTGCACTACTTGACGACGAAGTTCTTTTTC
>JBKCDO010000039.1:0-13414 GCA_046304755.1 Flavobacteriales bacterium | reverse complement strand
TTGGCGTAACGGAAGCCCGCGGAGGTATCCGTCATTACACCGATAGCGTCGGCAATTTGGTTGCTGAACAATCGGCAAAAGTGAAGAGCGCATCGACTCCTGCCGAATTGCAGCAAAACGACATGATCCTCATGAATACCTATCGTGGATTCCGTGGTTTCATGACGGAGAACTATCCGACGATTCAGTCGACTCAGAATTTCACTAACCTGCAAACACAACTGGAAGGCACCGAGAATCGGATCAACACAGAGCGTAATCGCTACAATGAAGCGGTAAAAACCTACAACTCGCACATTCGCGGCACGTTCAAGAAAATGGGCTTGAGCCTGGTGGCCGATGAAGAAGACAACTTCAAGGTGCGCGAAATGTTTGAGGCGAAAGAAGGCGCTGATGAAGCACCGAAGGTGAAATTCTAATCGCCATGTCGGTCAACACCCTAAACCTGCACCGTCACGTCGAAAAGGCTATTGAACAGGCCGAGCTTACCACCTCTGCAGAATTGCGTGTGCATCTGGAAGATTTTTGCAAGGAAGATCCGCTCGATCGCGCAGCATATCTATTCGAAAAATTGGAAATGCATCAAACTGCACTGCGCAATGGCGTGCTGATTTACGTCGCTTTCAAAGACCGCAAGCTGGCCATTCTCGGTGATGCGGGAATCCACCGGCACGCGCATCAAGACACGTGGGATGCTATCAAAAACGAAATGATACAGGCCTTTGGGCAAGGACAGTTCGAAGGTGGACTCACACATGCAGTCCTTCGCGTAGGAGAAACGCTCGCTACCTTTTTCCCACGCAGCCACGACGACCGCAATGAATTATCCAACACTGTAAGCTCCGGAAACCTATGAGTAAATACTTCATGGGTTGGATTTGCTTCCTAACCTTAGGACTGCTTCATTCTACCAATGCACAAGAACTTAAAGCGGGACAAGAGTGCTTTCCGGAGAAAAAAAACACGTTGGTGTATGATGTAGCGGACGTCATTTCTGCCGGTGAAGAAATCGCACTCAATGAAGCCTTGGTTGCCTTCGCTGATAGTTCGAGCAATCAAATTGCTGTGGTGATTGTACCTGATTTGTGCGGAATGGACAAAGCGCAATTCGCCATTGAACTGGGTGAATATTGGGGTGTCGGTCAACGGAAGGAAGACAATGGAATCATATTTCTCATTAAACCGAAAACACCGGAGAGCAATGGTCAAATCTTCATTGCTGTAGGAAGAGGTTTGGAAGGTGCTATTCCCGATATCACGACCAAGCAAATCATCGAGAGCGAAATCATTCCCGGGATCAAACAGAACGGTTATTTCGCAGGCGTTGAAGCCGGGTGTTCAACATTGATGGCACTGGCTGCCGGCGAATACAACTCGGATGAATATTCCAACAAACACAAGAAAAAAAAAGGCATCGGTGATGCGGGTGCTGTATTGCTCGTGTTGGGAATTCTATTCGTCATTTTTGCAGGTAAGATTTTTCAAACACGCCGCTATGCAGCCACGAATCGAATGGGATTCTGGGCAGCCTGGGCGGCCATCAATGCGCTGTCGCGTTCACACCGCGGATATTACAATAACTTCAGCAGTGGCCGCGGCGGATTTGGAGGTTTTGGCGGCGGTGGTGGAAGCGGATTCGGAGGTTTCGGCGGCGGCGGATTTGGCGGCGGCGGTGCAGGAGGAAGCTGGTAAGAATTACCACTGCGTTTTTTTTCAATAACAAACAAGCACAGAGAATTTTTTAAGATATGAGTTTCGGTAAATGGATTGGTGGAACCCTTGGCTGGGCAATGGGCGGTCCCATCGGTGGCATCATAGGCTTCGCCATTGGCGCAATGGCTGATGATAAATCGTTTGGTGGTGCACGACAAAATACACAGTCGCGCAAACTGCCACCGAACTACAATACCTACCGCCATCAAACACAAACAGGTGACTTCGCTTCTGCCCTGCTTGTGCTATCGGCAGCTGTGATGAAAGCCGATAACCGTTTGCTGAAATCAGAACTGGATTTTATTCGAGAATTTTATACCAAGCAATTTGGAAGCGCTAATGCAGCGCATCACATCGGAGTGCTCAGAGAGATTCTTAAGAAAGACGTTCCGGTGCGTGAAGTCTGCGAACAAATTCGCTATTACATGGAGCATCCCATGCGTCTGCAGCTCATGTACTATCTCTTCGGAATTGCCGCCGCTGATGGAAAAGTGGACACCTCCGAATTGAACGTCATTCGGCAGATTGCATCGGGCTTAGGCCTCAGTGATAAGGACATTGAATCGCTGCAAGCGATGTATTACAAAGACTCTACAAGTGCATACAAGATTCTGGAGATTGAATCAACGGTAACAGATGAGGAGGTGAAAAAAGCCTACCGCAAAATGGCCATGCGCTATCATCCCGATAAGGTGCGCGGACTTGGTGGGCTTCACGAGAAAGCAGCTAACGAAAAGTTCTTGAAAGTACAAGAGGCCTACGAGCAGATCAAAAAGGATCGAGGCTTTAAGTGAGTAAGTTGTGAATAACGTCTTTTCCTCGCGTGAAAAAGTGTTTTTAATTTTGCACACGTAAGTGAAAACTTACAAAATAGTTTTTAGTTTTTCAGTTTAAGCCTAAAAGCCTCGCAAGCGTGCGGGGCTTTTTGGTTTTACATCCGAACCGCTCAAGTTTCCTCATTCACAAACTATATTCGCTAGCCACAACCTACAACCTACAACCTACAACCTGCAACCTGCAACCTTCAACTGCTATGAAACTCCCAGCCCTCGTCTTAGCCATAGCCATCATCCAGACCATACAAGGTCAAACCTATTTCCTCAATGGTGATGCACAAGCCATCGGCAATGATTGCTATCAATTAACCGCCGCAACCTTCACACAAAGCGGAACCGTTTGGTATGCCGATCAAATCAATCTTGAAGAGCCTTTCAATCTCGAATTCCTGATGAACTTCGGTGGACTGGACGCCGGCGGTGCTGACGGCATATGCTTCGTGATTCAGACTGTGGGAACATCCGCCATTGGTATAAGCGGAGGAGGATTAGGCTATCTCAGTTTCGGGACCTCATTAGGCATTGAATTCGACACCTATCAAAACACGGAATCCGGAGACTTATTCGAAGACCATATCGCCATTCAAATCAATGGTAACATCGACCACGCCTCCGTCAATAACATTGCAGGACCGGTAGCTGCCGACCTCAACGACCCCAACATCGAAGATGCAGAAGACCATGTGGTACGCATCGCCTGGAATCCGACCACCCAAACGATTGACGTGTATTTTGATTGCGTGTTCCGATTGTCAGGAACCATTGATCTCATTAATGACGTATTCAGTGGTGAAAACGAAGTCTATTGGGGGTTCACAGCCGCTACAGGAGGTTCCTACAACGATCAAACCGTCTGCCTGCAGGAAAACATCCTCACGCAAACTGAAGAAACGACCATCTGCAACGGCGCTTCTATTACCCTGAATGCAGGAGCATCTATCGACAATTCATACACCTGGAGCCCGACAACATTTTTGGATAATCCCCAAAGTGGTGCGCCCGTTTGCACGGCAACCAATAACACGACCTACACCGTTTCATTCAATAACTTGTGCAACGTCCCAACCGTCTTGACCTTTGACGTACTGGTTGAAGATCTTGCTGTGTCTGTAAATACGCCGGATATCATTAATTGTATCAATGAAGAATCCGCTATTCAAGCCAATTTGAATCTCGATCTTGATGCGACCTTCACCTGGTCGATAAACAATCAAGTAATTGCAACGGGCGAAAACGTAGATGCCTTCAATGCACAAACTCCGGGAAGTTATAGTGTTGCGGTGGATGTGCTTGGCGTATGTACCGATGAACAGTCCTTTGAAGTCGAGGCTGATTTCACCGAATACGACGTGCTCATCGAAGACCATCCGGAACTCAATTGCCTCAATGAAACTGTTTCGCTTCAAGGGAACTATGATGGTTCAGGAGCGAGTGTGCAATGGCTTCTTAATAACACGCCACTCACCGGTGCAAGTCAAAATTCATTTGTGGCCAATGAACCCGGCATGTACTCCTTCATCACCATCCATCCCATTTCCGGTTGCAGTGCTCAAGACTCCACTTTCCTTACATCGAACTTCACGACACCGATCGTTACAGCCGGTGATCAGGATTCACTCACGTGCGTGTTTCCATCCATTCCCATCGCGAATATTTTCGTGGAATCTCAAAATGACTTCAGCGTGAGTTGGACAACTATCGATGGTCAGCTCGATGGCAACACCAGTTCTATCTACGCTTATGCATCTGCTCCGGGAACATATACGATAACCGTTCAGGACAATACCAGCGGCTGCACTGCGGAAGCCTCTGCTTTTGTAGGCACTGCAGCAACGTACGACCTTGACCTTTCTTCGCTCACATTTCCCAATGTCATTTCCGCCAATGGTGATTCCAAAAACGAGCGCTGGCAGCCCTTCCTGCGTGATTATCCGGCAGCCGACCTTAGCAGTATTTTCGAAGATTACAACCTCGTTATCTACAACCGCTGGGGACAGATTGTTTTTCAATCCAAAAGCTACAACGATGCTTTCAGAGCTAAGGAGCTTCCCGAAAGTGTGTATTACTATTCCCTGGAATTCAACTCGCCCTGCGGTAAAGGAAAGTCAGGCGAAGCGCAAGGGTATATCGAAGTATTGCGGTAGTAGATGTCTTTGCCTTCATTTTTCCGACAACACAATTGAGTTGAACTGTTGTGCCTATTTTAGTAAGCGAAAACCATTGGGCCATGACAAAACAACTCTACTGCTTCCTTTCAGGATTACTGCTCTCCTATTGCGGCATCAGCCAAACCAGCACCGGTGATTGCGAAGGAGCTATTCCTTTGTGTAGTGGTTTCTACTCTGAAGAAACAGCACCACCCGGCAGCGGAAACCTTTTTGAATGGACCGGTACCTGCAATGCCGGAGCTGAAACCATGAGCTTGTGGTACACCTTCACGGTCACCGAACCCGGCGATTTGAGCTTCATTCTCACTCCCAATAATTCCGCTGATGATTACGACTGGGGGATGTTTGAAATTACCAATGGCGGCTGCGCCGGTATTTTGGCTCAGGATGGCTCTTCTCCTGAAGTAAGCTGTAACTCCTATGGTTCCTTTGGCGATAATGGTCCAACGGGTATCTCTACTGCGAATGGAGGAACAGGCAACAGTAACGGTCCAGGTGATTTGAATGGCCCTGCTTATAACGCGGATCTCAGTGTGCAAGTAGGTCAAACCTTTGCGCTGGTAGTCATGAACTGGTCGCAAAGTCAAGAGGGCTACACCATAGACTTCTCCGGCAGTACAGCCGATATCTACGATGATGAACAACCTTACATCGTAGAGGCTACAACCAATTGCAACAACAACGAGGCTCAGATTATTTTTTCAGAACCCATCATTACTTCCACCGTTGACCTGGATGATTTCAGTCTGACGGGACCGGGTGGAACCTACACCTGCATCGAGGCCATCCCCGATGTGAATGGCAGTGCCTATGAAGACGGCTTCACCTTGATCTTCGATTCGTCTGTTTCGATTGGAGGCACCTATGTGCTTTCGGTTTCGGATGTAAGCGGTAACGTGGAAGACGCATGCGGCAATCAAGCGGTTGACGCCGTTTTCGATGTCATATTTACAACACCCGTCCAATACGACGTGACTCTGGAAACCGCTTGCAATGGCGAAGGTGGAAGCATTGCCATCGACAATATTGTCGGGGGAACAGAACCGTTCACCCTATTGGTAAACGGAATTCCGCAGACTGACCTGCAGATATCCGAACTCACTCCGGGCGATTATCTCGTTGCTTTCGTGGATGCCCTCGACTGTGCATCGATACAAACACTGGAAGTCCCGAATCACGATATCACCGTGATTATCCCCGAGCAAGACTCCCTCTCCTGCTCCAACACCTCCATCGAGATTCAAGGCGTGGTGGTGGAGCCGCAGCAATCGCCACAAATCGAATGGTCGTTTGAGAATCCTGATGGCTCGCTCAGTCCGTTATTTGGATCAAGCCTGAATCCAACCGTTACCGCCTCCGGCAATTACCACATTTTGGTAACCGATAGCACCAGTCAATGCAAAAGCGAGGCAATGGTATTTATAGGGGAATCAGAAGATGGCTTTATCGATCTCACGCAAATTCGTTTCCCGAATATCATCACGCCCAATGGCGATTCCGACAACGATACCTGGCGGCCATATCTGCGCAATGAACCGAATTTGTTATTGCCTTCTGTCATGGATGAGTACCGACTTTCCATCTTCGATCGCTGGGGCAAATTGGTGTTCGACAGCACGACCGGAAACGGAAATTACTGGAACGTAAAAGAATCAGCCGATGGCACTTACTTCTACGAACTCTATTACAAAATCACCTGCGGTAAGGTGCAGGAAGGCACGAAGTCAGGCCACTTCCAGGTCATTCGCTAATCGTTAACGCATCACCTGAAACTGTTGCGAGCTCAGTATTTCTCCCGAAGAGAGATACACCTGAAGCACGTATTGTCCGTCTGAAAGCGATGATACGTCAACTGCCTTGCTGCATGCGGGACCAACATATCCGGAAGAGCGCTGCAATAATCGACCGTTGGTAGAATAGATATCAAACAAGGCGACTTCCCTCGAAGGATAATGCCCCGAAACTGTGAGCATATCGGCAGCAGGATTTGGAAATAAACTCCACGTAAACTTCGATTCATTAGCCGCAGGTTTTAATGCAACGGATACATCGCCATTGGCAAAAGCATACTGCCCGCGTCGCAAGGTGTCAATCACAAAACTGCCGTCACCGTTGGCGAGTGTTCCACTACCCAAGGTGAAGTCGGGATAAATCTCCCACGCCACGGAGGCGTTCGGACGATAAAGCAATACAGCCTGCTCCTCACCTTGATTGTACAAAGCAAAATCAAGATCGGTGGTCTGTGAGCCATTGTAGTAAATGCGGCCGGTATAAAAATCGCCTTCATCCCACAACCCATCCACCGTATAGTAATGTGTTCCGGAGATTTCAAAAATGCCTTCACCCAGCGACTGTTGATCAGGCGCAGCCCAGATATGCTCGATGCGTATCAAAGAGGAGTCTACGACATTCTCGCGCGAAAAACGGAAGTCAACATACGGCAACACGGGATACAATGATTGATCTGAATACACCGTGAACTCGTGATCCATGCGTGCCTGATTGAGTCTATTATGTCCGTTGAGAATTACCATCGCCGGTTCAAATGAGCAGTTCAGATTGACCGATGTGAATTGTCCGTTCGCCTCCACCTGAAATTCTTCACGCACATTGTCGGCGGAAACCAACGTAATATCCAGCGGCACCTGCTGATAGTATTGCGGACATTCACGCAACTTTTGTTGAATATAAACGGCAACATCAAACCCATTATCGGAAGCACTGGTCACCGCTGAATCCACCACCATCACACTGAAGCCAGGCTGATAAACCTGGTCTTCAAAAAAGGCTGTGAGATCAAGGCCTGCGGCTTCTTCCAAATAATCGCGAAACTGCTCAGGTGTCACATCCTCATACATGTGGTTGGTCTGCATAGCGGTCATCGCAGTGCGAAACAATTCATCACCCATATAAGCGCGCAAATTGTGCATCACGGATGCACCCTTGTAATAGGTGTGTGTGCCATAAATAACAGGATCAGGCATGGGTGACAGTGCATAGAAATCACCATCATCGATATGTGCGTTGCGCAAAACATCAAGCTGATTGGTTTTCACTTGATCCACAAAATCTTCCTGACCATAAAGCCACTCGGTGAGCAAATGTGAACTGTATTCCGCAGGACCTTCCTTTAACCACATATCATTATGAATGTGTGGTGTGACGATGTCTCCCCACCAATGGTGTCCCAATTCATGCGATAACAAATTGTTGTTGTTGATAATCGATTGATCGACCATGTATTGCGGATACGCAATGTTGGTTGGAATCTCGAGCGCTCCATCCGTTGTCAAAATATACCCGACGCGTTCCCAGGCATAAGGACCGAACCAATATTCAAGCGCATCAATCGCACCACCGACATTCACCATGGCACTTTGCATAGCGCCCAATGCAGGAGCCTTAGCCGTAAGTCGAACAGGGACTTCTCCAAAAGCGCCTGTATGCACATAATCAAGATTCTGATACGCAGCAACAGCAATCGCACTCAAGTGTGTGGGTATGGGTTGGTTAAACGCAAACGAGCGAATGACTGTATCGCCTGCAACAGTTGTTTCACCCAAAAAAGTCCCCTGGCAATGCGCACGATAGGCACCGGCACTTTTCACGTGATATTCATACGTCGCACGTTCCACAAAAGAGTCGAAACACGGATACCAGACACGTCCGAAATTGGGAGGTATTGTGCTTAAGCCAATTCCCAAATTGTAGATGTAATTGCTCTCGAAATAAAAACCGCCCCACACAGGATCCTGATAGGGCTCACCATGATAGTAAGTAATAATCCGCGTGGTGTCGCCTGCAATCAAGTTCTCCGGGAAATTTACCGTCAAAATATTCCCATCGTATGCATACGTCAAAGAGGCGTCGTTTTGCTTTATAGAATCTACGGTGAGATTATATAAGTCCAATCGCAGCTGTGACTGGTTCTCCATCAAGGGTGCGAATTCAATGGTGGTTGCAGCGCTTATCTGATGGGCGTTGTAAGCTGTAACATCGATGGCAATCGTATACTTGACAATATCAAACGTGTCGCTACGGGCGATGCTCTCATTGAGTAATTGCTTTTCCATGAGGGTAAGCTCTTTCAACTTCCCTGCTTTGTTGCGCGTATGATGACACCCATTCAACGCTCGCTGCGTGGGCTGTGCGAGCATGATGCAAAGAGAAAAGGATAGAATCGTTGTGAGATAAACATGTAAGCGCATGGCAACTGGATTAAGCGTTCCGAAAATAAACAATTGCCTCCAATACGCTGTTACTTCTTCCAGATTGAAATGAGTTTATCCATGGAGGGTTGCCACTGATAATGGGCGGCAACAAACACTCGAGCGCGCTTGCCGACTGCATTTTGAACTTCCCGGTTTTCTAGCAATGATAGAATCAGCGCTGCGATTGCCTCGTTATCATCAGCGATGAATAATTCCTGCTCATGCGCCGCGCCGATTGCATTTGCGGCAAGCGTTGTGGTGATGCACGGCAATTCCATGGCCATAGCCTCAAGTAGTTTATTTTGCATGCCGCTGCCTGATCGCATGGGAGCCACAAAAATCCTGGATCGACTGTAGGCTTCGCGGATATCGGGAACCCATCCTGACACGACAACGCCTTCGCACTCCAATTCACGCACCGCAGCTGATGGTGTGGCACCGGCAATAAGCACATTTACATCGGAGTAATTCTGTTTCACCAAGGGCAAAATTTCCAAAACCAACCTTCGGGCTCCTTCCACATTGGGCGGATAACTCATATTGCCGGTGAAAACAAGATCGACATCCTTGGAAACATCAGGACTTGGATTGAAAAATTGCGTATCAATTCCATTGGGCACCACCGTGATGGCCATTCGATCCGGGTGGTAGATCAGTGACCGGTCCTGTTCACTGATAATCGTATGATGCTCGAAATAATCAAAGATCAAATGCTCATAGCCTCGCAATCGCTCAGCTTCCTCTTTTACAAACGGACGCAAATACCAAGGTGCTCGCTCCAACCTGCGGCGCTGCCCGGCACTCAAGGCATCCATATAATCAAGCGTCTTGGCATAATGATGAAAATGCTTCACGTATTCACTGCAACGCACCAGCTGACAATAGATGTGATCAGGGCGAATCGATTGAATGGCCGAATTCATCTTGCGGGCAATCCACCACTGGTAGAAATAATGCACCTGAAAAGGCTTCTTTGAAAACAACGCCAGCAACAACCGAAAGCCAATAAGGATTGGATTGAGGCGGTAGACTGTTACGTGTGGCGTGATGGATTTGAGATGTGCGATAGCCTCCGATTGAACACGAGTATCTGCCAAACAAAACAGATGAACCTCATGTTGCTTTGACAGCTCTAACAACTGATGGTATGCGCGCAGCTTATCGCCTTTTTCAAGCGGCCAGGGCACGCGGCTTACCAACATGAACACTCTCATCCGCGACGCAGTTCTTTGTAAAACGCTACCAATCGCGCCGTCATTTCGGTTAACTCGAAATGCGCCATGGCGTGCTTTCTACCGTTGATTCCCAGCCGACGAACTTCCTCCGGATTATTCATCAAACGATCGACTGCTTCTACCCATTCTTCCGGACGATCGGCCAACAGAATATGCTCGCCATCCTGACAATCTAACCCTTCTGCCCCAAGTGTCGTTGAAATTACTGCGCGCCCCAATGCCAGCCCCTCAATGATTTTCACGCGAATGCCTCCTGCACTTAGCAGCGGCACCACCATGATGGCTTTCGATTGCATGAACGCAATAGCGTGTTCCACTTCACCAACCACAACCACATTGGGCAATTGCATGCGTTCAATTTCATCCGACATATTGCGTCCGGCCAGATACATTTTCAGGTTCGGATGTTTGGCATGAATCGCAGGCCAAATCGAACGCAAAAACCAGAGAATACCTTCCAGATTTGGTCCCCAGTCCATTGCCCCCAAGTGAAATAACGCTAGCTCCGAAGATGCTTTTTCATCGAACGGATAATGGCTCAAATCAATGCCAAAAGGCACCGTGCGAATAGGCTTCTTCATTCCAAGAGCCAGCATGCGGCGTCGATCTTCATCGCTGATAGCGGCAATTCCGCTGACCTCATTGAGCATACTTAGCTCGTAGTTTTTCAACTTCTTGGTTAAGTATTTCAAATACATCCGACGAATAGGATTGCCCGTGCCGGCGGCAATTTTCTCCCAAATGACATACTCAATATTGTGTGAACGCAGTACGATGGGTGTTGTGCATAGCCTGCGTATAGTGCCCACATAAGGCGTCATGAAAAGGCTTTCGAGATGAATGATATCAAAGTCCTCCTGGCGCAACAACTTCGACAAGCGAATGTCGAAATCCGTGCTGAAGAAGCGACTGATGTTGTATGAGTCAGACGTCATGAAACTCGCATACGCATCAATCGCATTCAATTTGGTATCGATGAATACACCCTCAATACCTGTTTGCTCGAGGTATGTCTCCGACATCAATTCCGGGTTCAAGTCGTGCTTGTGGGTGAAGATAGTCAGCACTTTTACGCGGTGACCGGCTGCGATAAGTCCTTGCGTGATATTATTCATGGCAATACAGCCGCCATCACGCGCCGGAAGTGGGGGTTTTAAACACAACTGCAAAATCTTCATAGCACTGCCTCCTTCTTTCTTCGTTTGAAGATTGCCACAAGTTTAAGCAATTGTCGCGAAAGCAATGTTCCCCGGAATAGCGTCGACTCACGCATAGCATGCCACATAATCCAAACGCTAAGTGGAAGTAGCACAACCGTGCTGATCCACATTCCAAACCAAGGCTCTACGATTTGATTCTTCGCCATGCGCTCCCCTGCCATCGTGAGTAGTTGGTAAAACACAAACAGTCCGAGCGCAATCAAGGTAGGAATTCCCAAACCTCCCTTGCGAATGATGGCACCGAGCGGAGCACCGATGAAAAAGAGCACCAGACAAACGACGGCCAGAAAGAACTTTCGATGCCATTCAATTTTATGACGGTTCACGTTCTTCTGCCTGGATCGAATTTCGTCTTGCTGGCGCTGAACAAGGTCCTTTGACTTACGCGTATTTTCCTTAGCCAAGTCCAGAGCCTTGCCCTGTTCTGCGGCGCTCAATGACGACATCAATTCGAAAGGAGCCACCACGGTCGAGTCCACTATGGATTTTGGCGCAGCCTCAACGGGTAGTGCACCTTTAATCAACTTCGATTCCTTCTGCAAACGCGCCTCCGCAGGCGAAGGGCGCTTAAACCTGCGATCCATCAATCGGGTGTTGTTAGCAGCGAACTGGATTTTCACCGTGTCAATCACATGATTCAAACTATCGATAGCTTGATCCAACTGAAAAACACTCATCATCTCTGCAGGATTCTTCATCACCTCCTCATTATCCGCCGTGAAAGCGAGCGAACTCAAGTCCATGCGCAATTCCATCCGTTCAAAATTTCCTTCAATCAAGGCATGTTGAGGATTACGCACCTTTTTATCCTTCTGTTCATCATAGCTGCGGCCATTGAAAAGCGTCAAAATCAAGTAGCGCTTATCGGCTGTTTGCTCCATGGTTCCTCTTTCGGCACGAATCACCGTGCGATTCGCTTTCTCTCCTCCCCGATGATCGTAAATGAGCACATCGGTCAATTCCCCCGTGTCCTGATTGTTGCGACCTGCGCGAATACTCACGCCCTCAATGCCATCGTAAAAAACACCATCCATCAAATTCAGCGCGGGTTTTTGCTTGAGAATGCTGAACAACATGGTCCGAAACTTCAAATTAGCTACCGGCCAGATATTGTTGGCAAAGACAAAGGCTGTAATGGAAAGTCCTACACTGAAGAATATCAACGGCCGCATGATACGCAACAACGACACCCCAGCGCTCTTCATGGCCGTCATCTCGTAATGCTCTGCCAAGGCACCCAGGGTCATAATGGAACTCATCAGTATGGCTAGTGGAAGCGCCATATTCACCAGGCGGGCAGATGCGAAAACAAGGAGTTTGAAGATTACCCATCCGCTCAATCCCTTGCCCAGCAATTCATCAAGATACACCCAGATAAACTGCATTTCAAAGATGAACATGGCCACCATGAACGTCACCACAAAAGGGCCGATGTAACTCTTCAGCAGTAATACAGACAGTTTCTTCACCTCACAAAATTACGGAAACAGACACGCTGTAAAGCCATTGAATTCTTCACGAATCTGCCGCATTTCTGTTCATGAAATTATAGACAATCAGCGCCTAAAGAAGCACCTGTTAACCCTATTTTTACCGCCCAAACACAACAAAACCGCGAGCCCTTGTTTTACCAACTGTCTATCCTGGCCATCTTCCTGTATGGCTGCTTCCTGATCTTCCTGTTTATATACAGTATCGTTCAGTTGAACCTGGCGATTAAGTATGCGAAGTTCAAAAGACATTCACCCAAAAAGCCGGTGTTAAAAGACGACCAGTGGCCCGTGGTAACCGTGCAGCTTCCGGTTTACAACGAGCTCTATGTGATTGAACGTCTAATCGACGCCATCTGCGAATTTGAATATCCCGCAGGGAAATTGGAAATTCAAGTGCTCGACGACAGCACCGACGAAAGTTTTGAAGTAGCAGCCAAGAAAATTGCTGAAAAGCAGAAACTAGGCATCGACATCAAACACGTCAAGCGTCCCAAGCGTGAAGGCTATAAGGCAGGCGCGCTGGCATACGGCCTAGACA
>JBKCDO010000038.1:0-8811 GCA_046304755.1 Flavobacteriales bacterium | reverse complement strand
CGACACGGAAATTCTCGCCGCCAGTGTGCGTCACCCGATGCACATTATCAAGTGCGCTGAAATCGGTGCTGATGTCATGACCGGTCCACTCAGCGCAATCGTCGCACTCATGAAACACCCACTCACCGATAACGGCCTGGCGCAGTTTCTAGCTGACCACGCGAAAGCAGCTAAATAAGGACGAAGGACGAGGGGCGAAGGGCGAAGGGCGAAGAAATTAGTCATGCCCTTAGTCCCTCGCCCTTCGCCACTCGCCCTTCGCCCTTCGCCACTCGCCACTCGCCACTCTCATGCTTCTCCCCATCAACACTTCCAACCCTGACCCACGCAAGATTGCGCAGGTAGTGGATTGCCTGCGTAAAGGTGGAATCATTGTTTATCCTACAGACACGGTTTATAGCATGGGATGCGACATGCTCAATCACAAGGCGCTCGAACGGCTGGCGATGATCAAACAAATCAAATTGGAGAAAGCTAATTTTTCGTTGATTTGTCACGACCTCAGTCACCTGACCGAATACAGCAAACAGCTGAGTAATCCCGTCTACAAACTCATGCGCAATTCGCTTCCGGGACCGTACACGTTTATCCTGGAAGCCAGCAAAGCGATTCCTAAGATCTTTTCTGATCGAAAAAAAACGGTTGGTATTCGTGTTCCCGACAACAGTATCGCACGAGCTATTGTTGAAGCGTTGGGAAACCCTATCGTATCGACTTCCGTGCATGACGATGATGCTCTGTTGGAATACACTACCGACGCCGAATTAATTCACGAAAAACTTCATAAATCAGTGGACATTGTCATTGACGGTGGTCCATGCGGCTTTGAAGTTTCCACCATTATCGATTGCACGAGCGATGACATACAGCTCGTGCGTCAAGGAAAAGGCGTAGTAGATTTTCTCTAACGAATCGTATGACGCAGATGATGAATCTGCTGGAAAGCGTCGCCAATAAACTCAATGATATCGCGAGCAATCATGGCTTCACTGCCACGAGCTTCGCAGGCTACATCTCCGGCCAATCCGTGTAAGAACACGCCCAGTCGGCCCGCTACCGCGGGTTCATACCCTTGTGCCAACAAGGCTCCAATCATTCCGCTCAGCACATCCCCACTTCCGGCAGTGGCCATCCCTGCGTTTCCCGTTGAATTAAAAAAGACTTCACCTGAAGGCGTGGCCGTTATCGAGTGCGCTCCTTTGAGCACGATGACAGCACTCAATTCCTTCGCCTTTGTCATCAACGTGCGCAGTCGATCAAAACTCGTCGCATGATTTCCAAAGAGCCGATCAAACTCTCCCGCATGCGGCGTCAATACCGCGTTTTTGGGTAAGCTCTGCATATCGGCGGCGGCCAAACAGTTTAATGCATCGGCATCAAGCACACACGGCACAGTGATGTTTTCTATCCATTGATTCAGCGCTTCAGCTGTTGCTTTATTTCTACCTAATCCCGGTCCGATACAGAACGCATTGCAGCTATCAGGCAAACGAATGGCTGAAAAATGATCTTCACTCGCATCTTCAATCGCCATCGCTTCGGGCACTGAAGTTTGCACGATGGATAATCCGCAAGCAGGCACCTGTGCGGTTACTTTTCCAACGCCTGCGCGCAGTGCCGCGTAGTTGCAGAGCACCGCGGCGCCCATCATTCCTTTGCTTCCGGCGACAATACCCAAATGTCCGAAATCGCCTTTGTGTTCAAACTTGGAACGCACCCTTAAATCTGCCATGGCATTCATTTCGTCATAGTAATGCCAGTCGCAGGGGGTTTCGCGCTGGTAAGCACCATCGAGTCCGATGGGCACCAAATACAATGAACCGACGTAGGGATAATTTTCTGCAAACAACATAGAGCGCTTGGGCGCTTCAATGCACAAGGTCAGTTTTGCTTTTACAATAGCACCTTGTTGCGGTTCCATAAGATCGGCTTGCAATCCGGATGGCATATCTACGGCCACCACCATGCAATCCGCCTCATTGATGGCTGCAATCACTTCAGCAGTATAACCTGCTATGGGGCGATTCAATCCGGAGCCAAACAAGGCATCAACGATAACAGCACCGGCGGGCAACGACACTTCAAAATCATCACCGGCGATGAAATTCAACGGAACATCGCCATCGATGCACAGTTGCAAGTTCTCACTGAAATCGGACGAGCCATCGGAGGAATCTCCGACCACATACACCACAACCATGTGCTCCTGTTCGAGCAGTGTGCGCGCCATGACCAATCCGTCGCCGCCATTATTACCTGTACCACAAAAGAAAATATACAACGGAGCCGGAGCCTTATCGAGCAATGCATCGGCGCATGCCTTGGCAGCCACTTCCATGAGGGCCGCTGAATTTTCATAGTGTCTATCGATTGTGGTGCGGTCCCATTGCCGCAATTGGTCCAGTGCAAATAGCTTCATAATGAACGTTGGTTAAATGTTCTCTTCCACTCCGAAGATGGCGCGGAATATCCTCATTTAACATTTCCTCAAAAAATACATTTCACAAGGTGACGTTCGCAAGTTTACCCAAGGTGAAAGGTTGTCCTTGACAGACCCCGCTAATTTTCAGTTTCGGTAAAATCCGCTGCTGACCCATTATGAGAACCCTATTGTTCGCCTTATTTGTTTTGGGATTTACGCACGCAATCAAGGCTCAACCGCCCATTGCGTTGTATGATAAAACCCGCGTTTACCGCGAGGCTATGGACCTTTTCGATCATGAAAAGTACGTGGCATCCAAAGAAAAATTCCAGGAATTCATTTCACTGGAGAAAGATCCGCAAAACGCCCTGCGCATCAACTCGGAATACTACAATGGCATTTGTGCCCTCTATCTTTTCCATAAAGATGCAGAATACCAGCTAGAGAAGTTCGTGCTTGAACACCCGGACTCCCCCTGGAAACTGCGCGCCTATTTCGAATTGGCCACTTTCAACTATCAGAAAAAACAATACAAGAAAACGCTCGAGTGGTTTGAAATGGTGGATGAACGTGATCTCAGCGCTGAAGACCGCAATGAGATGCGCTACAAGAGAGGGCATAGCCTATTCGAAACCGGAAATGCACAAGCCGCGCGTCAAGACTTTTTCGAAGTAAAGCAAGTTGAAAGCGAATACCAAAAGGCAGCGATTTACTACTACAGCCACATCGCCTATGAGCAAAATGACCTGCAGGTTGCGCTTGACGGATTCCGTCAACTGGAGAATGATGAAGCTTTCAAAGGACTTGTGCCTTATTACATCACCTACATCTATTACAAGCAAAAAAATTATGATGAAGTGCTGAAATACGGTCCGGGAGCGCTCCAGCAAGCTGAAGCTAAAAACACGAAGCGCGTTCCTGAAATTTCACGCATCATCGGCGATAGTCATTGCATGAAGAAGCAATATGCCGAAGCCATCCCCTACTTGGAGGCTTATCATAAAGCTGCAACGTCAGCAGACATTACACGAGAAGATCATTACCAGCTCGCCTATGCCTATCATCGCAGTGATCAGTGGCAAAAGTCAATTTTAGAATACGGTGCTGTGACTGATGGTGACGACTTGCTGCATCAAAAATCTGCCTATAATCTAGGAGAATGCTATCTTAAAATCAATCAGAAGGAATATGCGCGCAATGCCTTTGCTGAAGCTGCTGACATGAATTATGATAGCGAAATTCAGGAGGATGCGCTATTCAATTATTCCAAACTGGCATTTGAACTTTCCTACAATCCTTTTCACGAGGCCATCACGGCGTTTGAGGATTATCTCACCAAATATCCCAACAGCAAGCGCAGAGATGAAGCCTATGAGTTTCTGCTGAATGTATACATGCGCACGCGCAACTATGACAAGGCCCTTGCATCGTTGGACAAAATCAAGAACAAGGATGAGCGCGTGAAGGAGGCCTATCAGGTCGTTGCATACAATCGCGGTGTTGAACTTTTCCAGGCGGAAAAATATGCCGATGCTGAGAAGTACTTCGATAAAGTAGCTACCTACCCGGTCAATCCAACGGTGAACGCTGACGCGAAATTCTGGAAAGCCGAAATCAGTTATCGTCAGGATGACTATGCGAAAGCAACCCAGCGCTATGCCTCTTTCATCAATGAACCGGGAGCATACAACAGTGAATACTACGGTTTAGCGCACTACAGCCAGGGCTATGCTTATTTCAAAATGGCTAACGCCGAGGAGAATATGGAAACCGCTAACAGCTGGTATAACAGCGCCAATACTGCGTTTCGCAAATACATTGATGGAAGTCACGGCAAGGAAAACAAGAAAGTAAGTGATGCTGCAGCGCGCGCAGGAGACTGTTTCTATGTAGCAAAAAATTACGCTCAAGCCATTTTATACTACGACAAGGCCATCGAAACGAATAAAGCGGGATCGGAGTATGCACTCTATCAGAAGGCTATGTGCTACGGCTACGATGGTCAACCCGAAAAAAAATCATGGGTATTGAAAAACCTCATCACAGAGAGCCCGAATTCGAAGTTTGAAGTTGACTCGAAGTATGAAATTGCCAAAACCTATTTGCAACAGGATCGTTTGGGTGAAGCAAAAACCTACTTCAACGATATCTTGAAGAATTACGCCACTTCGCCCTATGCTAAATTGAGCATGCGCGATCTGTGTTTGATTTACGTTAAAGAAGGCAATGACCAGCAGGTTAAGGACGCGTGGGTTTCCATAAAGACCAAATACCAAAAGGATCCTGTGGTATGTGATGCCTATCAAATTTGCAAGGCCGTGCTCATTGAAGATCCCGAATTTCAAAATGATGCGGTAACCATTTGCGGTGCATCAAAAGATCAGTTGGAAGAAGATGTGTATCGCAAGGCAGTGAGCTACGTGCAAGACGGTAATTGTGAAACCGGTATCACCAAACTCACCGATTACCTGACACGCTTTCAACCGGCTTATCATGCCGTTGACGCCAGCTACTTCCTGGCAAATTGTTATTATGATAAAAGTGACTTCAACAAATCACTGGAATACTGCAACTATGTGATTGGCCAAGGCAGCAGCAATTACACCGAAGAATGCCTGGTGATGGCTGCCACAATTTCATACAACAACAAAGACTATTCGCAGGCGCTGACACACTACCGTGATCTGGAGCAAACGGCAGTGAGTAAGAACAACATCCTTGAAGCACAAATCGGATTGATGCGCTGCAACTACCTGCTCAATGAATTCAGTGACGCCAAAATGTACGCAGACAAAGTCATCGCTAATGATGGAACGCCTGAGGATATTCGCTACACCGCCTTGCTGTGGCGCGGACGCATACTGCATGTCAATGGCAATTACGATGAGGCTATCAACGACTTGAAAGAAGTCGTGAAGCGCGGTGGTAACGCCGGAGCTGAATCCAAATACCTCATCGCAAGTTCCTATTATTCCCAGGAAAACTTCAAAGCAGCAGAAACAGAAATCTTCCAGTTGATTGAGAAATTCTCAGCCTTTGACGAGTGGAAATACAAAGGCTTCGTATTGCTGATTGACGTCTACATTTCACTGAAAGACTATTTCCAGGCGCGCGCTACCATCAATGCGATTCTGGAAAACGTGACCGAGCAGTGGGTGATTGACGCCGCCAATTCGAAGAAAGCCACACTCGATCAATTAGAGAATCCGTCCTCTACCGAGCCTTCGGTAAATGACGTAGAAATCAACCTCGATCAAGAACAGCCTAACAATCAATAAGACCATCATGAACCGCTATAGTATTCTCCTTTTCGTTTGTCTTGGACTATTGCAAAGTGTAGTCGCCGAAGCGCAAACAGATACCACTGCCACCATGGAATACGATTTCCTTATTGAGGGTAATCGCCGACTGTTTTTGCGAGATGCCAACAAGATCACCATTTGGCCGCAAACGAAAGACAGCGTGGTGCAGATGACGCGTATTCAATACACGACGCTTCCAACGCCAACGGCCATTACCATTGAACCACGCCTCATACCGGCTGCTAAAATCAATGTGGAAGAAAAACTGGGCTATCTCTATCGCGGCTACATCAAAGCCGGTTGGGGAAGCTACAATACGACACCGGTTGACTTCTACTTCACCGATGGACGCTCCAAAAAAGGCAGTTACGGCGCGCATTACCAACTCTTGCGTGGTGATGGTGTGCAGCTTGATGATGATGACAGTATTCCGGATCGCTACAGCGATAACCGCGCTGAAGCATGGGGCAAATGGTTTTTCAAGAAAACCCAACTCGTCGGCAAGTTCAATTGGGAACGCAATGTGACCCATTGGTACGGTGTGGACTTGAAGAACGACTACGCAGGACCGACTTTCGATAGCCTCACCTTTGATCAGCGCATGAGCACTTTTGGCGGAGGACTATCCTATTTATCGTATCAACGCGATACCGGTGATTTCAATTTCAACGCCGATGTGGCACTCAGAAACACGAAGGATATTTTTCAAAATTCAGAAACCAACTTCGATGTCTTGGCTCATGGTCGCATGCTGAAAGACAGCACCCTTTTCAGCGCTGATTTCGGCGTCAATTACAACTCCTTCAATTTTTCAGGTCCGCTACTCAACGGTCGTGACTGGAGCGTAGAAAATACGGCCGGTGTGGATACCAATTTTAAAGCCCGCGAAACCGATAACGCTATTATCAAATTTGTTCCTTCAGCCAGCACAACGTGGAAAGGACTTCGCGCCCGCGTGGGCGCCGGTGTTTACATCGATGCGCGCAGCGACCAGAAAGGTCACTTCTACCCGCTTGCAGAAGTCAGCTACAACATCCTTGATGGCATTATCGTGCCTTTCGCCGGAATGCGCGGTAACATGGAACCAACGACCTATTTGTCGCTCTACCGTCAGAATCCTTACATCCAAAGCTTTCCAAAGTTGAAGAATCTAAACAACAAACTGGAAGCGTACGTCGGTATTGGCGGTGCGGTATCGCAGGAATTGTCCTACAAGGCCGGATTCAGTTATCGTCGCTTTGGCAACTTCGCCTATTTCATCAACGATAGCCTCTCTTATCCATCAGGCAGTTTCTATTCCTGGGGAAATGTGTTTACGGTCGTTTATGATGATTTGACCAGTTACAACGTCTATGGCGAATTAGCACTTTACGCCGGTGAAAAATGGAAGGCGAATGTGCGGGCTGACTACTTCCGCTATGAGACCAAAACGGCCGAATACGCTTGGCATCAGCCGAATCTGAAAGTACTTGCCAATGGCCAGTATAATCTCAAAAACAAGTTCATCATTGGCACCGACATCTTCTACATCGGTTCACGCTGGGCGAAATCGACCGTGCCTGTGGCAGGTGTTACACCCCGCCGTCAGGATGGCTACGTGAGCTATGAATACAAACTCAAAGGCTTCCTCGACGCCAATTTCAAGGTCGAGTACCGATACAACAAACGCCTGTCGGCCTGGGTGCAATTCAACAACACCCTAGCCCTGAAGTACCAACGCTGGGGCGGCTATCAGGCGCAGCAGTTCTTGGCGATGCTGGGGGCGACGTATAGTTTCTAGTGAAATGGTGAAATGGTGAATAGTGAATAGTGAATAGAGCGTCACCATTCACTGTTCACCATTCACTATTCACTATTCACCATCAAAGGAATTCAGCCCTTCGAAAAGACCGGCAATTTCGCGCCTTTCCTGCTGTGCATGAATTGTGAAAAATTGCGGCTTTTTTCCTTGATTTTCTTGACTTTTTGAGCCTTGACGGGCGTATATTCGTGCACCTTAAAAAAAGGCCGTTAAAACGCCCTTTTTTCGGTAAAAATCACCTGAACAAACATTCGTATTAAATCGTGGAAGAAAGCATTGTTATGAGCGAAGAAACCAACGTCGCGTCGGGCTATACCGCCGCCAATATTCAAAGTCTTGAAGGAATGGAACACGTGCGCATGCGCCCGTCGATGTATATCGGCGATACAGGCGTGCGCGGCTTGCACCACTTGGTGTATGAAGTAGTCGACAACTCTATCGACGAAGCATTGGCCGGTCATTGCGATACCATTCAAGTCAGTATCAACGAAGACAATTCTATCACTGTGAGCGATAATGGCCGTGGTATCCCAACCGATATGCACGCCAAGGAAAAGGTTTCTGCTCTTCAAGTGGTAATGACCAAAATCGGAGCAGGTGGTAAATTCGACAAAGGCTCCTACAAAGTATCCGGCGGTCTGCACGGTGTGGGCGTGAGCTGCGTAAATGCACTTTCGACGCACTTGCATGCAACTGTTTATCGTGACGGAAAGATCACCGAACAGGAATACAGCATTGGTAAACCACTTTACCCTGCGCGCGAAATTGGTCCAACCGATAAGCGCGGAACTACGGTTACCTTCAAACCGGACACTTCCATTTTCGATATCATTGAATACAACTACGTGACCTTGGCCACGCGTCTGCGCGAGTTGTCTTTCCTAAACAAGGGCATTAAACTCACGCTCACCGACAAGCGCGAACTTGGTGAAGACGGTGCGCCGAAATCCGAAACCTTCTACTCACAAAACGGGTTGGAAGAGTTCGTACAATTCCTGGATGAAACACGTCCGCCCATTATTCAAAAGATCATTCACATGGAACGCACCGACGGCGATATTCCCGTTGAAGTGGCCATGATTTATAACGATTCATTCAACGAGAACATTCACTCGTATGTGAACAATATCAATACCCACGAAGGTGGAACACACGTTGCCGGTTTCCGCAGGGCATTAACCCGCACACTGAAAGCTTATGGCGAAAGGGAAGGAATGTTCAAAAACCTAAAATTCGAAATTGCAGGTGATGACTTCCGCGAGGGATTAACAGGTGTTATTTCCGTT
>JBKCDO010000037.1:0-4555 GCA_046304755.1 Flavobacteriales bacterium | reverse complement strand
TTTACTCGTATCCAACTCAAATTCAAAGGCGCATTCTCCGACATAAACTAATTTTCCGGAATTATCGGTAATTCTCATAGTAGCCAGTTCATCCAAACCAAAGCCGCGGAGTTTTCCCTGCGCGACCACAATGCGTATGCCACTTGATACTGTTTCCTGCTGCGCCAAAGGTGAGCGTGGAACCGCCCAAGTGTATTGACCGCTGAGCAGATTACCGATGCGAATACGGCCTTGCCAATTGTCGATACCGGGCGTTGTTATGCGCTCATAATCGGAAAACAGTATCCACGGCTGCGATGGATCCGGGCGATGCAGCAAGACAATGCTATCCTCGTTGTAGCCCACCGATGATACATAATCAAAAAACAGTGGATCGAAATATTTAGTTTGGGTTGAATCGCCATAATAGCGGATGGTCGCTTGCAGTGTGGCATTGTCGCCGCTACGATACACGCGCCACCAGCGGTCCGGCGAAATATAATAATCACCTTGCACAAGGGATTCATCGGCCTGTGCCCAGTGGTTTTCGACATGCACCCGCACGGTATCCCCTTCGGCAAGGTCGCTCACGACTATATCCATTTCGGCATAATCGCAATCATTCGGACCGTTGTTGACGATAGCCTTCTCCTCCGAAAGCACCGCGAGGGCCATCTTATCGTCGGTATTGAGGGCTGCATGAACGGGCACAAATCCTTCGGGCAACTGAACCTGAAGAACAGTAGATTCATTGCCCGCTGTAATTGGAGCAGAAAACCTATTCCACTGTGCGTCCCACAGCGTCAGCAATAGCGGCACCGCACTGTATAAACCATCGCTATAGTGACTGTACTGCTTGACTTCTAATTCCACCGTATTTCCGCCGACAACTCCCCATTGTTGGATGCGAAACTCCGGAAACCCCGGACCAAAGACCCATTGGTCAAAGAAGGCTGTCAAATCCAACGGTGTATAGGTTTGGAAGAAATCGCGCAAATCTTCGCTCGATATATCCGAAAATGCGCGCTCAGTCATGAGTGCGGTGCATGCTTCAAAAAAATCCTGATCCCCCATGAATGTGCGTAGGGTGCGGGCGATGTCGGCTCCTTTGTTATAGACGTGATCGCCGTATGTAATGTTCAGCGGAATATTGGAAACAGCATAGCGACCGCCATCTCGGCGATGCGCATAGAGTAGCACATCCTTATGGTTATCGCGCACGGCCTCGCGGTAAGCTTCCTCGCCATAGAGTGCTTCCGTAAAGAGCATTTCACAGAAACTCGCCCAGCCTTCGTTGAGCCACATGTCTTCTGCCGTGCGGCACGTGACCAAATCGCCCCACCAGTGATGCGACAGTTCGTGTGCCATCAACGTTTCATAGCTTGTCGTACCATCTAGCAACGACTTTGGATAGGCAATACAGGTGGCGTGCTCCATGGCCCCTGCATTAAATGGAACCGCGCTGAATCCAACCTTGGGCCAACGGTATGCCCCGAAGTGATTTTCGAACGCCTGCATAGCCTCATCCAGGTGCGTGAAACTCAGCTTCATATTCGTGGTATCCCCCGGCAATGCGGTCAGCCACATCGGAATTTCATCTCCTGATACACTTTGATACGGGATGCTTGCATGCGTGTATCCTGCAACAGCAATACCCGCGAGGTAGGTTGGAATCTCCTGCGACAATTGCCAATGGGTGAGCAGTGAATCTTCTCCGATGTCCTCTACTCCCATTCGAATACCATTGCAATACGCTTGTTTGGTGTCGCCCGTGAGCACATGGAAATCATAGGTGCTTCGCTCGACGAAGTTGTCGAAGCACGGAAACCAGACCCTTCCGAAATTGTGAGGGATGGCATCGAAACCTACACCTAAGTTATAAGCATATCCTGAAGCGAAGTAGAATCCACCCCAGGAATTGTCTTGCGCGGGATTCCCGCTATAGCTGACGTTTATGCGCAAGGCATCGCCCTGCTGCAGGGGAACAGCAGGGTATACAAACAGTGACTCGCCCGATTGTCCGAAGGTCAGGGCTGTTGACTCAGTGTAAACGCTATCGACAGTGAGACCAAGAAGATCCAGGTGTATTGTGCTAACATCAGGTAACAGGGCCATCAGCGTGATGCGGCAATTTCCGGAAATGAACTGCGTGCTCATTTGTCGGAGGTTTAACGAAATGTCGTAGTTCAGCACGTCGAGCGTATCACTGCGCCTATTGGCCGGATCGGTGACGACATCCCCGCCGCGCAGGGGCAGGTAATTTTTGGAGGATTGGCATGTAGAGAAGTTTTGCTGACCAAAAACAGCAGAAACTTGGAACAGAAGCAACCAAATGAGATAGCGCATGGTCAAATGTAGCGAAAATGGAAGGTGTGCTATGGCTGTAGGGGATTTCTCCAACAAGTTGTAACACTCTTGCTAAACCACTGACCACCGATGAAGCCGAGTACGGAACTGTTTGATTTGATCAGCACTCTTACCAAGAGTGAAAAGCGTTTTTTCAAGTTACAAAGTTCCTTGCAGAGTGGGGATAAGAATTATGTGCGTCTGTTTGATCTGATTGAGAAGATGGAGGTGTATGATGAGGATGCCATCAAAAGCACCTTCAAGGGAGAAAAATTCATCAATCACCTGCCCTCCGAAAAAAATCACCTCTACAAGCTTATTCTCAAATCGCTGCGGAGTTATTACAGCGAAACGTCGGTCAGCAGCATGCTGAAGCAGGAAATCAAAAATGTAGAAATCCTTTACAACAAAGGCCTTTTTGAAGAATGTTCCAAATTCCTGGAGCGCGCCAAGAAGCAGGCCGTTAAGTATGAGAAGTTTTACTATCTCTTTGAACTCATTTCCTGGGAGAAGACGTTGTTGGAGGAAGCTTTCGAGAACGGACAATTTGTGGATTTGGACAAGCTCATTGCGGAGGAGCAAGAGGTGCTGGACAAGTTGCGGAATCTGACCTCGTACCATGTGTTGTATTCGAAGATAAACTACGTCTTCCGAAGTGGCGGCTACAGCAGAACGGAGGAAAACGCGCGCATCATCGATGAGATTGTTGACCATCCTTTAATCAAAGGCAAGAACACCGCACTCTCCAAGCGCGCAGCGACCATATGTTATTACACGCAGGGATTTTGCAACATTGCGAATGGGAATACCGCTGTAGCCTTGGAAAAGTACACACGTGTGAAGCAAATTCTGGATGAACAACCAGAATTACGCAGCGACCTAGCCAAGCGATACGTGCGCACGCTTTCGCAAATCATTCAATGCCAATTGGAGCTTAAACAATTCTCCGAAGCACAATCGAATATTCAATTGATGGAAAGCCTGCGGGAAACGGAAGGTTTCGACACTCCGGATGCCGTGAGCCGTATTTTCTCTGAAATAACGCTTAGCAAAATCAAGTCTTATCTGCTTTCAGCGCGTTACTCAGAAGGTGTCAGTGCCCTTGGAGAACTCGCAGAGCAACTCAAAGGGAATGAGGGCAAATTGCATAAAGAGGTGGAGTTGCGCTTGTATTACTACCTCGCCTACCTTTATTTCGGTGCCGGTCAATTCAACAAAGCGTTGCATTGGCTGAATAAAGTGAACAACGATAACGAGAATGACCTGCGCCAGGATTTATACGGTTATGCGCGTTTGTTCAACATTGTGATTCACTACGAACTGGGTAACTCCGATCTTCTGGAGTACACCATCAAATCGACTGCCCGTTACCTGCAAAAACGCAATCGCGATTTTGAGTTGGAAAAACTGGTGCTTGATCAATTCAAGAAATTAATCCGTACAAACGGGACCAACGCTAAACGCGAACTGCTTCTGGAGTTTAAAGAAAAGACCCACGCCGTCCTTCAGCAGGAAACAGACAGTGCTGCGGCACCTGAATTAAGTAGAGGTTTACTCAAATACTTCGATTTCACAGCATGGATCGAAGCCAAACTCGACGGTAAGTCGTTTGAAGAGCTCGTCCGGCATCGTATGATGCATGCACAAAAAAGCCCCGCATAAGCGAGGCTTCTTTTCGAATCAATTTCTCGAATATTACTTCAACTCCTTTGCGAGCTCTGCATCCATGCGCTCTTGTTCTTCGCGCGCCAGATCGCTATCCACGAGGATACGTCCGCTGTGCTCGTCAACAATCACACGCTTACGCGCTGCAACATCAAGTTGCTTTTGCGGCGGCAATTGGATGAATGAACCGGCAGAAGCTTCGCGTTCGATAGGCACTACAGCCATGCCATTGGGTGCACCAGAGCGAATACGCTCATAGGCATTAATCAGGCGCTCTTCAATGAGCTTCTTAGCTTCATCACTCTTACGACGGAGGATTTTCTCTTCCTTCTCGGTTGATGCAACAATTTCGTCGAGCTCCGCCTTCTTGAGTTTTAAGTCATTGCTGCGTTCCTTCAACTTCGTTTCCGCTGTTGCCAGGAGTTCTTCTTTGGTTTTATGACTGATCTCGAATTCCTTGATGCGCTTATTGTGCAACTGGATTTCCAATTCCTGGAACTCGATTTCTTTGTTCAATGAGTCGTACTCACGGTTATTCTTGACGTTGTTCAACTGTTCCTTGTAC
>JBKCDO010000036.1:0-10361 GCA_046304755.1 Flavobacteriales bacterium | reverse complement strand
GGACTGGAGGTGCAGCCACTCACTCTATTTCTCTTTCTCGCTCTCATTCTTAAATTCAGGAGTGAGAATGAGAATGAGGGATCGCGGAGGGGAGATATGCGACTTCGCTCAAGAACCACCACTATCCTGTCTACGCCCCTCGACTTCGCTCGGGGACCGATTAGCTCACGAAAATTAATGGCCTCGGCTCCGCTCGGCCGACGAGGGCGGTCAACGAGCGAAGCAATGGGCCGGTGCAATCCTCGTCGGAAATACCGAAACGCCAAAGCCAACCCCCACCATTTCACTATTCACTATTCACCATTTCACCATTTCACCATTTCACCATTTTTTTTCCTCATTGTAAATCCATTACAATCTCGACTGCATCCTTTGCGACATCAATCACGTAAAATCAATGCAAGTCATGAACACATTACCTGAAGCAAAAAAATACGTCGACAGCTTTGCTCGACCAGATGGATTTAACAACTACGCCTGGGAGGTGACCAAAAAACTGGCGCTCGAAGCCTGGGAAAGCTACCTCGATAAGCGTCCGTTCCGTCGCCAGATCAACTACATGTGCAAGGAATTCTACGCCATGATCCGCCGCCCGGAAGACGGAGAATACATCCTGCCCAGAAACAGCTTCCGCATGCTAGGCAACTGTTAACCGCGCTCAGAGCGGCGCAGACCCAACTTGCAACCTGCAACTTGCAACCTGCAACTTTCAACCCCACAACCCCGAACTCCTTTACCATTTTATACATACAACGGTGAATTCCCAACTCGAGGATATCAACCGTCGCAAACCTCCTGAGAGCCCTTTTTCGTGTTGTTTTGGGCTTTTCAGGAGGTTTTGCATTTCCACGGATTGTTCATAATTCATTGTTTTTCTATACGGTATAAAATAACCTTCCCGGCTTCCCTCGATATATCTTGCCGCCGCAAACTTGTCGGAAAAATATTTGGATTCGTCTAAAATTAGTTTATTTTTGTAGACTGTTTTTGACTACTCCCCGATGAGCCTTAATCGCGCTAACCATAATTCAACCTCGCCGCGCAACGGTATGACATCGATTACGGGTCAAAAACTCGACGCCCTGAAGGCCATTTACCATGACCTTATCTCCCGCGTCATTGCTGCCGACAACAACGGCACGTTGCTCTTTTCGCACTTCGGCGATTTTGATCACTCCAAGATTGAATCAACCATCAAGCTGATGGAAAGCGCCGTGATTGAATCCGGTGATAAACGTTCTACCATGAAGCGTGTTTGCGCCATGCTCATCGAGCTGTTGCAGAACATCTCCATTCACGGCACCCGCGACCGCAATGGTCACATGAACTCTTACCTGGTTGTTGCCAAGTTCAAAGGTCATTATACGCTGTATTCAGGCAATCTCATCTTCAGTGATACCGTAAAGCCGCTCACCGAACGCATGGATAGTCTCATGCAACTTGATGCCACCGCCCTGCGCAAACTCTACATCGAAATTCTGTGTAACGAAGAATACAGCGCACAAGGAGGAGCAGGCCTCGGATTGGTAACGATTGTCAAGCGCGCCGAACGTCACGTGAAATACGACATCGATAAAATCGATGAGCATTTCGGGTTCTTCCGCCTGGAAGTGGATGTGCCTGTAGCGCAATAATACATACGCTACTCTCCCTTAATTTTGACGCAACAAGTTTCTCATGATGCGTCTTTCATTCTACTGTATTGTACTGATCAGTTCTGCCCTACTCTTGGGCTGCTTAGACAAACCCGCCTCCAACAAATTCCGCAATAAGGATCTCATCCATATCGCCGAATTCACCGACCACAGACAAACAGATTCTCTGCTCGTTTACCTCAAAAGCAAACAACCATTATTGCGCATCGAAGCTGCTTATGGATTAGCCAGCGTCCGTGATGAACGCGCCGTAGACTATCTCCACAATTCGCTCAATGACGCGGTACCGGAAGTTCGACAAGCTGCAGCTTATGCGCTGGGACAAATCATGAATCCCACTTCCATAAAGAAGTTAGCATTTAGTCTGCGCTATGAATCCAAATCCCCCGTTTATCATGCCATCACCGAAGCACTCGGTAAAATAGCCGGTGCACAACATAGCCAAGGGCTTACCCCGGAGTTCGTGGAAGATGCCGTGAATGCGATACTTAATTTCGAGAAAACAGATTCGGTGGGCATCAATGGACTAGCCAAAGCTGCATTCTGGCTGCACCAATCGGGATGGAATGATCCACGCTTGATGAATAGAGTTTACGCCCATTACGACGATGCATCAACCATCAACCGAAGAGCACTGGCTTTTGCCGCATCCCGTTATAAAGGAAACTGGTATGTGGATACCCTTCAGGCCAATCGCTTGCTCACTCAGATCTGTAACGATCAGGATGCCATCGCCAAAACAGCAGGATTGGCTATCGCACCACGCATCGCAAGTCAAACAGCCGTTCAACTCATAATCACTGAACTCAGCAATTCACAAAACCCGGCAGAGGTGCTGATCTCCGCTTGCCGTGCTTCAGGCAAAATAGACAGTATCCCGGCTGAAGCCCTGCAACCATTGTGCACACACAAACACCCTTACGTGAAAGAAGAAGCCCTGCGAGCGCTCCTCCAAAAAAAGCCCACCAAGGAAATTTGTGCGGCCATCACCTCATCCCTCCAACAAGAATCACTGACCTTGCAAGCACTGGCGCTGCGGCTGTGCGCTGCAGCCGGCGACTCGTCGCAATTGAGCAACTGGATGACGTCCATCGAACAAGAAACCACCCCGTTTGACCGCGCACAACGCATCAAAGCACTGGGCGCATTCCCTGGCTCATCCGCCTATTGCTATGAAGGCGCGTTGGATGCACACGATATCCTTGAGCAAAATGCCTTCACCGAAGCCTTCATTGAACAGCACAGTCAAACCGTTGCCATTCGCGACAGCAGCTACGTCCGGCAACTGCTTGCCATCTTCAGCCGCGCTGATGTCGGTCTAATGGCCCTCTGTGCTGCCGAATTGCGCAACATGGAAATTCAGGATGGCAACAAGCAACAGTGCGCGGAGGTCATGAAATCCGCCTTGCCAAAATTGCAGCTGCCAAGAGATGTCGAAACCTACAACGAAATCGTGAAAACCATCAACGCGCTTGGCTTGGAGCAACTGTCCGAAGCCACGCTTGCCTTCAATCATCCCATTGATTGGGAACTCGTCAAGTCGATAGATCGCAAGCAAAAAGCGGAGGTCGTTACCTCGAAAGGCACGATTGTCTTTGAACTCCATGTCGAAGATTCGCCGGGCACGGTCGCCAACTTCGTTCAGCTCGCGCGAGAAGGTTTTTACAACGATAAATACTTCCACCGCGTGATTCCGAATTTCGTGGCGCAAGGCGGTTGTCCGCGCGGCGATGGCATGGGCAGCACTGATTACACGATACGCTCCGAATTCAGACTGCACAGTTATAGCACAGGCGCCGTGGGCATGGCCTCTGCCGGCCCCGACTCGGAAAGTTGTCAGTGGTTTATCACCCACATTCCAACGCCACATTTGGAAGGCCGCTATACCATATTCGCTCACGTAGTGGAAGGAATGGAGGTTGCCGGTCAGCTTACTATTGGCGACAAGATCCAAGAAATTCGTCTGATCGATTAATACGCTTTGATGTGAAAAGCATAGAATGTAGCTATCTTTGAATTGAATTTGATTTTCGCTTATCAGGAGTGTCCCACGAAGGACCAATTCCGTAGCCTGATTGTTCGGATCATTTCGCGAACATATTTATACTTTTTATTCTAATGAATTTTGAATCATTGGGACTCATTGAGCCCATCCTTAAAGCCTTGCAAAAAGAAGGCTATGAAAAACCTACGCCCATTCAGGAGCAAGCTATTCCGATTGTACTCAACGGACGCGACTTGCTGGGCTGTGCGCAAACAGGTACCGGTAAAACGGCAGCCTTCGCACTTCCTGTTATTCAACTGTTGCATCAAAAACAAACTCCTCAAAAAGGAAAGCGCGCCATACAAGCCCTTGTGCTCACCCCAACGCGCGAGCTTGCTATTCAGATTGAAGAAAGCTTCACAGCCTATGGCAACTTTACGCGATTGAACTACCTCGTTATTTTCGGTGGCGTTGGTCAACATCCGCAAACACAAGCGCTGCAGCGCGGGGTTGAAGTGCTGATTGCTACTCCCGGACGTTTGCTGGATTTGATGAATCAAGGCTACATTGATTTGCGCAGCCTTGAGATTTTCATTCTCGATGAGGCCGATCGCATGCTCGACATGGGCTTCATCCATGACGTGAAAAAGGTGATCGCCCGTTTACCGCAACAGCGTCAGTCGCTTTTCTTCAGCGCTACGATGCCGCCGGAAATTCAGCGTTTGAGCGCCACCATCCTGACCAATCCACTCAAGGTGGAAGTAACCCCACCGGCAACCACGGCAGAGAAAATCAACCAGTCGATTTACTATCTCGATAAGGCTGAAAAGAAATCCATGTTATTGCATGTACTCAGCGATCACACCATCGAGCGTGTGCTGGTGTTTACCCGCACCAAGCATGGGGCAAACAAGGTGGTGAAAGACCTGCAAAGCAAAGGCATCACGGCGGAGGCCATTCACGGCAACAAGTCACAAAGCGCCCGTCAACAAGCCCTGAAGAACTTTAAAAACAAAGCCACCCGCGTGCTTGTGGCAACCGATATCGCTGCGCGCGGAATTGACGTCGATGACCTCACTCACGTAATCAACTACGAGATTCCGAACGTTCCCGAAACCTATGTGCACCGTATTGGTCGCACAGGACGCGCAGGAGCATCCGGTATTGCGATCTCATTCTGTGAAGCCGAAGAAGTTTCGTATATCAAAGACATTCAGAAACTGACCGGTTTGATGATTCCTCACGGGGAAGACCGCGGACAGATACCGATGCCATCCTTCGACATCAATAAAGGATTGCCAGCACCTCCTGAACACAGCGGCCGAGGCCAGCGTCAGGGTCAACGTCATAAAGGACCGAAACCCGCAGGCGACCGAAAACAAGGTCAACCGAAGGGACAATCGTCGCAAGGAAGTGACAACCGTTCGGGCGATAACCGCAAGAACGATAACCGCAGAAACGACAACCGCAACAACGACTCGCGCAACAGCGACAATCGACGCAACGACAATCGCAATAGCGCCGGCCGAAACGGAGAAAGTCGTAGTGCTGACAATCGCGGTGGCGATAATCGCGGAGGTGACAATCGCAACAACGACAACCGCCGCAGCAACAATCGCAACGGGAATAATCGCAACAACGACAACCGCAGAAAGAACGATCGTCAGGGAGGACAGCCTAAGACAGAGCAGGTAAACACTTCCTCATCATCACCGAGTGAAAGCGCTCCGGCGAAAAAAGGTTGGGGATCATTCTTTAAGCGTTTCCGTTCGTAGAGGTTAACAAACCGATGAGTTCGTAGTGTATGCAAAGCACACCGCCTGTCATATCCGTAGAAGAACTTGTTGCTCTCAAAAGCACCGGGAGGTGTATCATCTGCGATGCACGAAATAATGCCCATGCAGCAGAGCAATACGCTCAAGAGCATATCGATGGTGCATTATTCATTGACGTCAATAAACACTTGGCAAAAATTCCCGATTCCCCTCAATTGGGAGGCCGCCATCCGCTGCCCCGCATCGAAGATTTTGCTGATACGTTATCATACTTGGGCATCACCGCAGAGCATCACGTGGTGATTTATGATGATGCCCACGGTGCGAATGCGGCCGCCCGATTTTGGTGGATGCTGAAAGCCGTCGGTCACGATAAAGTGTATGTGTTGAATGGTGGAATTCAACAGGCCAAACGCATGGGTTTCCCTTTAAATGCCAATACCGTTGTCAATGCCAAAAGCCCAACACTCTATCCTGTAACTCAATGGTTGCTCCCTACTGTTTCTATGGATGAGGTTGAGGCCATGTCAGGTAATGCGAAGAGCCGCATTCTTGATGTCAGAAGCCGCGAACGATTCGAAGGAATCACCGAGCCAATTGATCGCATTGCCGGTCATATTCCAGGTGCTTTGAATTTACCATTCACAGAAAATCTCGACAATCAAGGTCTAATTCGTGATCCTCGTGAACTGCGTAAAACCTATGAGGATTTCTTCCATGACATCAGACCGGAAAACCGCATTGTGCATTGTGGATCGGGCGTTACAGCCTGTCACACCATTCTGGCAATGGCCTATGCCGGTTTATCGCTGCCCAAACTGTATGTTGGATCATGGAGTGAATGGAGCAACAATCACAAGCCGATGATTACAAGAGATGACGAGACAAATCGTGCTTAACCTTGCTGCGCTTGTTTGAGTACATCACTTTTTGTCTAGACCATACGCCCTTGTTCAAACCCTATTTTTGCCAATGCACATTCCGTTATCTTGTCTGAGCCTCAACAACCATATCAGTTCTATTTTCAGCGCTTTCAAACAGCAATCGAAAGCATTGAACTTCCTGTCGTGTTCAGCTATCCCTTCCACTACGAACCGCACGAAATCGCCTTAATCGCGGCACGTGAACTTCAGGACTACCTTAATACACAGACAAGTTGGGAACATGATTTCGGAATGGAACCCGGTAACAATGGCGAGATTATCGGCAAAATGTTCGGTGTGCTCGTGGTGAAAAACACGTCGGGAGAGTTGGGCTATCTCTGCGCTGTGTCGGGAAAACTGGCAGGGCAAAATCAGCATGAACTCTTCGTTCCGCCTGTATTTGACATCCTTCCCGAAGACGGTTTCTTTCGCAAGGGCGAAGCGGTAATTACGCAAATCAATGAGCGTGTTGCGGCCTTGGAACAAAGCACTGATTATCTCCTTGCATTGGAAAACTTGCGTGAAGCAACGCATCAATCTGAAACGGAAATCGCAGGTTTAAAAAGAGACAATCAACAGCGAAAAGCAGCACGTGCAGAACGGCGCAGCGAATTAGAGCAACAGCACTCCGATCAAGAACGTGAACAAGCGCTCAAGCTATTGGGCAATGAAAGTATTTCGGATCACTATCAGTATAAGAAGCTGAAAAAGGAATGGAAAGAACGTGTATCTGTTCTGGAAAACATTGTTGCGGAGTTTCATATTGAAATCGACAAACTGAAAGAAGAACGCAAGCAGCGTTCAGCGGCATTGCAAAACGAAATCTTTGATCAATTTTATTTCGTCAACAAGGCGCTGGAGAAGCGCAGTGTGGGCGACATTTTCAAAGACACGTTGGAAGGTCGTCCCGTCGCTGGTGCCGGAGAATGCGCTGCACCGAAACTCTTTCAATATGCGTTTTTAAATCAACTCGAGCCAGTCGCACTGGCTGAGTTTTGGTGGGGACAATCGCCCAAAACAGAGGTGCGCATTCACGGTCACTACTACCCTGCTTGTCGCGGAAAGTGCGAACCGATTCTCGGGCACATGCTGCAAGGCTTGAACCTGGAGGAGAATCCGCTGCAACACAATCCCGCTGAAGGAAAGGAGCTGAGCATCGTTTGGGAAGATGAACATTTGGTGGTCATCAACAAGCCGCATGAATTTCTGTCGGCTCCAGGCAAGCGCATCAAAGACTCAGTGCTGACAAGGCTACGAGAGAAATATCCAACAGCTACCGGTCCACTCATCGTGCATCGTTTGGATATGTCCACTTCCGGATTGCTCCTCGCCGCAAAAACGCTGGAGATTTACATCGACCTGCAAAGTCAGTTCATCAAGCGCGAAGTGAAGAAACGCTATGTCGCCGTATTAGAAGGAAAACTGGAATCAGACGAAGGCATGGTGGATCTGCCTTTGCGCGTCGACCTCGATGATCGTCCGCGACAACTCGTATGCTATGAGCACGGAAAGCCTGCACAAACGCGTTGGGAAGTCATCGAACGCAGCGCAGGTAAAACCCGCGTTCACTTCTACCCGATTACGGGTCGCACGCACCAACTGCGCGTGCATGCAGCGCACACACTAGGCATGAATCACCCCATCGTCGGTGACGAACTCTACGGTCGTCGCGCCAACCGACTCCACCTGCACGCCGAGCGCATGGAGTTTCGTCACCCCGTGAGCGGCGAGTGGCTGGTGGTGGAGGTTGAAGCGGAGTTTTAGCAGGCTTAATTTGTAAAGGTGCAAGCACTATTTTCGTTGCCACTCACCTCGACGATTTCTATGCTCACCGCGCTGTTCACCCTTCCCGACCTTGAATTAAGTCAGGAGTCATCCGTTGACCCGATGGGAATCAGCGCGATTTGGACAACATACGGACAAGCCATCTTCAAAGACCGACTCACCACCATCGCTAACGATGCGCGGGTATTCACGCTGAATGTATTTCATCACGCCGTGTTACGTTCGCTCTTCGAGGAGTATTCAGACGAAATAGAAAACGCCCTCAAACACTACAGCGACTGGAAAAGCGAATTTGAAATGAAATCCGGTCTGCTGATTTTCATGGAAGATGTATCGACCATTGCCTTTAGTGATGATTATGATACCTCCATTGCGGTGGAGAAAAATGGCGTGCTCGGTCTGTCCAAATGGCGCAGCGTCAAGAATAGTGGCGACCCTCAAGGCTATGTGCTGCGGGCCTCTCGCAACCATGGCATCCTGAAACGGCAAATCGTCATGGGCATGAGCGGGCGCTATAAAAATCCGCTCATCGAAATGGGATTCTTCGACCGTTTTTATCGGTACGATCATCCGCGCCAACTCGAAACGTGGTACCAATGTGCGCCTTGGCTGGAGGCCTGGTCAAGCGTAAACGACTTGCGGGCATTGCTCATCAACTACATCCGTTCCGTTCTATTCGTGAAGCGCACCAAAGGGCATCCCTTTGTTTTGCTGCGACAAGCGGAACACGACCCACAGTTTGCATCACTGCTTGCGGGGTATCGCAGTGCTTTCGGCAAGCGAGCGTTGCATCCGCTTGCACAGGAGTTCTGGCTCGATCAGTTGGGTATTCGTCGCGGTGCAGGAATGGCGGCATTTCAATCGCTTCGCATGCATGCAACAGAGGCAGGACCCATTCCTTATGAACGCGTCTTTCGCGAAGCGCTGCCACTCGTTGCTGATGAACCCGAAGAATGGATCAAAGTGAAGTCCATCCTAGAAGTCGCTCCCTTCTTGTCGCACGGTGAATTCATCCTTCGTTTTTTAGCGCAACGCGGGGTGAAAAAAATAGAAGACCATCGTGCGGAACTGGAACAACTCCGGGCAATCTGGAAAGAATCGATCACGTTTGATCCCAACCCTGCGCTACCCCGATTGCAAAAACTCACGCAACTGGCGCAAGCACCAGGTGATCTGCATGAATGGGTGCAAGCACTGCTGACTTATCACGCCTCCATCATGCAAGGCCGCGGCGGCAGTTCATGGGTGCAATTGCAAAACGATTCCACGTTGCATCATTTTTACGCTCCTTCCCTGTCGTCGCAATACGCTACAATTGAACGCTACATCGAACGCAAACCTTGGCTTCATTCCTACTACCTCGACAGCCTGAAATTCATTCAAAACAGTTTGTAGCATGCAGCCGGGAATTCAGCTATACGCCTATTGGAAAAGTCGCATCGAGGAGATGGGGCGCATCCGCACCGCGTGGTTTACTACCTTCAATCTGGACATTGGTTTTTTCGAGAAATATATTCTGAGCGCCCTGCTGGGCATGGATGCGCGTGACATGAGCCGACCGGAAGATTATGAAGTCATCAGCAATGCGCTCCATGATCAACACCCAAACGAGCACCTCGATGTGCGTGTGTTTTATGATGCGCGCGCCCTGGTGAGCACCGGTAAGCCGAAGCTGACTACAGTTGACCTTCACGCTATTGATCCACAGCTCCTCGACAATCAATTTGCAGGCGGTGTGTTTCACCCCAAGGTCGCTCTCTTCGAAAACGACCGCGGACAATTCTGGCTGCTAACGGGATCGTTCAACATGACCTTGAGCGGATGGGCGCGCAATCGCGAATGCTTTTTTCTCCAACCCATTGAAGATGCCGAAAACGCCACTGCGGTTCATGATTTCTTTTCAAGACTTGTCACGCTGAGCAACCTCGAATCCACCGCTGTGCTGCAGCGACTGCGCAAACAGAAAGGAGTGATTGCTCCTTCGTGGAAATTTCACAGCAGCCTGAATGATAGCTTTTGGCTTGATGCTTTGCGTAAGAAAGGTCAGACCGAGCAACTGCGCATTTGGAGTCCGTATTTCAGCGAGCACTTGAGCGATGTCATCGCACACCTGCAAACACGCGGCTGGAATGCCATTCAGGTCATTCCGGCTACCAACGAACTTCAGAAGATTCGCATTGAAGCCGAGAATTATAAGGCCGCCAAAGAGCACGTCCAATTCATGCGTGAAGACGTTACG
>JBKCDO010000035.1:0-5292 GCA_046304755.1 Flavobacteriales bacterium | reverse complement strand
GCGGATAACGCAGAATTCATCCTAGCCTGGGAAACGGGACGAACGGGATTCCCTTTGGTGGATGCGTGTATGCGTTGCCTGCACAGAACCGGGTGGATTAATTTCCGCATGCGTGCGATGTTGGTGAGTTTCTTCTGTCATCACTTGTATCAAGACTGGCGATTGGGAACCTACCATCTTGCACGGCTTTTTCTCGATTACGAACCGGGTATTCACTATCCGCAATTTCAGATGCAAGCAGGCACTACGGGTGTCAACACGGTACGCATGTACAATCCAGTCAAGCAAAGCCTGGATCACGATCCCGAAGGGCTGTTCATTAAGACATGGGTACCTGAATTACGCGAAGTTCCCACCGAACACATCCACGCTCCCCAACTCATGACATCGGAGGAGCAGCAACACTATCAGGTAATTATTGGAACCCACTACCCCGCTCCAATCATAGAATTAGAGTCCGCCGCTCGTCACGCCCGCGAAGCCATCTGGGGCCATCGTAAAAAGGATGAAGTAAAAGCAGAAGGCAAGCGCATCTTAGCTACCCACGCGCGCAAGCGGACTATCGTCAAAAAGAAAAAGGGCGGAGAGCAGTTGAGTATTCTCTAGGATTGTAGGATTGTAGGAAAGTGGAGAATATTATAGAGGCGCCACTCGCCATTCGCCACTCGCCACTCGCCACTCGCCACTCAATAAGCCGGGTGCCTCGGCTGATTATCCAACACTTCTTCAATTCGAAGCATCACCGCATCTGTCAACAAAGGCAAGGCTGCTGTCGCTTGAAGATTATGCTCGAGCTGCTCGGGTTTGGAAGCACCGAGTATAACAGTTGATACATTCGGGTTTTTTAAGCACCAAGCAATAGCCAAATGCGCCATCGAAATTCCAAGTTCATCGGCGAGCGTTTTCAATTTGAGGGCTTTATCGTAGTTTTCTTCCACAAAGGTCTTCTCGGCAAGCCAGCTTAACTCATCGCGTTGTAAGCGTGTTTCGGTTGGTTTCTGATCGAGGTACTTTCCGCTTAAAAATCCCGATGCCAGAGGACTCCAGATAGTGGTACCCAAGCCAACGGTCTTATAGATTTGACTGAACTCCACCTCAACCTTTCTGCGCGTGAGCATGTTGTATTGCGGCTGCTCCATGGCAGGACCAATAAGGTTGTAACGCTGCGCAACCATGTGAGCCTCCATGATTTCCTGTGCACTCCACTCACTGGTTCCCCAATAGAATATTTTACCCTGAATAATGAGCTGATGCATTGACCAAACAGTCTCTTCTATAGGGGTTTCCTTGTCCGGCCGATGACAGAAGTATAAATCCAAATACTCAACCTGAAGACGCTTCAATGCTGCTTCACAGGCCTCAATGATGTGCTTTCTGTGCAGACCTCTCTGGGTGGGAAGTTTTCCTCCGGCACCAAAAAAGACTTTGCTGCTTACCGTGTATGTATCTCTTGCCCAATTGCGCTTCTTGAGAATCTCACCCATCACGATTTCACTTCGTCCTGACGCATACACTTCAGCATTATCGAAGAAATTCACGCCATGGTCATAAGCGATATCCATCAAACGCTCCGAAACACTGTTGTCTATTTGATTCCCAAACGTAATCCACGAGCCAAAGCTCAATTCACTCACCTTGAGTCCTGTTTTTCCGAGTCTTCTGTATTCCATGGGTGCTAAAGTTTTCCTTCAGGCAAATATCAGAAGAGATTGATGCATGGCGATGAGCGAAAACATATCGAGTCATCAACACATCCCCACAATCACTCGCCACTCGCCACTCGCCACATGTCACTTGTCACAACCATACAACCTTCTTCCTTATCTTAGCGTCTTGCATTCGCCCCACGTTATGAAACTCGTCATTGTCATGCTCGTTTTGATGTTCGCCGCCCTCGGGGTTGGTGCTCAAAGCGATTGCAATACAGCTATTTCAGTTTGCAACGCGATCTATGATGAGAATAACTCACCGGCGGGCACAGGCATAGTCAACGACATCCCCCTTGGGTCTTGCAATGTTGGCGGAGAAACAAATAGTGCTTGGTACATTTTCTCTCCGCAAAGTGATGGCATGTTTGGTTTTATTCTGGAACCTAGTGCTGCAGATGATTATGACTGGTCGCTGTTTGACATAACCGATGGCGGATGTGCCGGAACCAGCACAGGATTATCCCCGGAAATCAGTTGTAACAGTTATGGTGAAAATGCTGGAGACCCCAACAGTCCAACCGGTATTTCAACAGCCAACGGCGGTGTGGGTAATGTAAATGGTCCCGGAAACTTAAATGGACCGCCCTTCAACGAAGACGTTCCCGTGACTGCGGGTCGTCTTTATGCCCTGGTGGTGATGAATTTCAGTGCGACGCTCAACGGATATCAATTGAATTACACCAGTTCTCCCGTCAGTATTTTCGATAACACCGCACCGGTAATCGAAAACATCACAACCAATTGGTGCACCGGCGAAGTCATCATCGAGCTGTCGGAAGAAATTGATGTGAGTACACTTTCAGCCGGCGATTTCGCACTGAATGACCCGGCCTATACCGTCAACTCCTTTTCAACTCCAACTCCGGATTTATCCTCCGAAATTCAATTGACCATTGGACCTTCGCCTTTGCCGCCCGATTTGCAATTGCAGCTCACCACCATCAATGGAGAGCTATTGCTGGATATCTGCGATAATGAACTTATCCAACCCATCGACCTTGACCTCAGCGGTAATTTCTTTTTTGATGTTGACACTACCCGCGGTTGCAACGCCGTCGGAGCAACCATGAATGTGGTTCCTGTTGCCGGGGCGCTAAACAATCCTGTTACACTATTTGTCAATGGTATCCCTCAGCCAAACTCTTACTTGGATGCGCTGGCAACAGGCGCTTACGACATCACCCTCACCGATAACCTGGGCTGCAGTCGTGATACCATTGTCGATCTGATTTCCCTGAACACTACGGTAACCATGCCTGCCGATGCTGTGCTGTGCAGCTTATCAGAAACCTTCACTGCTGCGTTTACAGGTGGACTCATATTGTGGGATGCACCGGCGGGTATCACCGTGAGTCAGCCGGCCTCAGGCACAACGCTCATCAGTGCCGACTCACCGGGGACCTATTTGATAGAAGCCACCGTGAATGATGATGGATGCGAGACCACAGGGACTTTCAATGCAACTTTCAACTATCCGCCCGGTTCAACAACAACAGTCGAAAATGCCAGTTGCTTTGGTATTTGCGATGGGCGCGTAACCGTTGAGAATGCATCGGCGGCCTCGCTCACCATAACCGCAGATGGTGTTGTCGCAGCCGGCACGACCGCAGTCATCGATTCTCTGTGTGCCGGAAATTATACACTCGAAATTGAATTCAGCCCAGCCTGCACGAGCACCGAATCCATCCAAATCAATGAACCGGGACCGGTGACCGCGGCCTTCGAGCCAACTTCGCTGATACTGCCATTTGCTGATCCTACTGTCGTTCTGACAAGCACCTCGGAAAACGCCGATTCGTTGTATTGGCAAGTCGTTGGAATGGACTCCATAATTTATTCTGACAGCATTTGGGAACTCGTTTTCCCGCAAGAACCAGGTCTTTACGACGTGCAATTGATGGTGTATGATTCAGCAGGATGTTTCGACGTCTTTACAGCACCTTTCGAAGTTCGCGATGATTTCCGGTTTTACATGCCAACAGGCTTCACCCCGAATGATGATGGTTTGAACGATTATCTCTTGCCCTCGTTCACCTACGAACCTGAAATATATCACCTGCAAATCTTTAATCGCTTTGGCGACATTGTATTTGATTCCAAAGATTACCGCGAAGAATGGCAGGGCGATTACCGCGGCAACGGCTATTATGTTCCCAATGGTGTCTACAGCTACATCGTAACCACGCGCGGCGTTGAACGCGATTTGAAGACCTATAAAGGAACCATTACGGTGATGCGATAGCTTCTGCTATGCTTTGTTAACGCTTGTCTGAAGGCAGGTTCGAACTCTCTACCACGTAAAGCGGACGATTCAGAATGTTTTTGTTCATTCTGCTGATGTATTCGCCGATGATTCCAATTGAAAGCAATTGAACTCCCCCGATAAAGGTAGAGCTGATAATGAGCGACGTCCAGCCCGTGATGGTTCGCAAGAGCACAAAGTGCGAATACATCGCATAAAGAATAATGACAACCGACAGAAAGGAAATCGCAAAACCCATGGCGGTAACTAATTTCAACGGACGGTCCGAAAAGGAGGTAATCCCGTCCATGGCGAATCGCAGCATTTTACTCAGTGGATAACCTGTTTTCCCGTGCAGTCGTTTGTCTCGGCTAAAAAGCACTTCACCTTGCTTAAATCCAAGCCAGGCAATCTGTCCGCGAAGGAATTTACTCTGTTCGGGCATCTGCTTGAGGGCATTGACCACTTTGCGGTCAATGAGCCTGAAATCGCCTGTATCCAAAGGGATGTCAATCGATGTAGAGCGGCGCAGAACACGGTAAAAAAGTTTGGCCGTTGTTCGCTTAAACCAAGTTTCTCCTTTGCGTTCCGAGCGGCGCGCGTAGACCACATCAATCCCGGTTTTGTATAATGCGTGTAATTGTGGTATGACTTCAGGTGGATCCTGTAGATCACCATCAATAATAACCACAGCTCGTCCGCTGCAACGATCGAGTCCGGCCGTCACAGCAATCTGATGTCCAAAATTCCGACTGAAGTTAATATAATAAACACGTTCGTCACGCTGCGCAAGCAACTGCAATAAGGATGCAGATGCATCACGGCTACCGTCGTTCACAAACACCAATTCGTACGATGTCGTTACCAATCGAGCAGCCTCCGATAACCTGCGATGCAACTCAGGCAGATTCTCCTCCTCATTGAAGATGGGTACTACAATTGAGAGCTCAATGGTTTGCTGCGCTGCCATGAATGATGTAAGTCCTGATTGTGTTAACCGTTGAATCTGAACTGCAAGAATAACGCTTCTCGAGGTATTCTTCCATTTCCCTGTGACAAGTCAGCACCGTATCTCCCGACTGCAATTCATCATACTTCACTATTCTCAAGGGGAAACCGGCAGCAGTGCAGCGCATGGCGTAATAACGTGCATGCGCATCATACCCCCAATGCACGAGTTTGTGTGCGGGTAAATCGCGTTTCTCTTCAAGTACTTCGCGCAGGAAATAACAAATGGCATAATTCGATTTATCCCATTCAGCTTCATGCGGACGATAGGTTGCATTGCGCACCTGAGTGAATGTCGGATAAAACAAGAGAAAAGCCATCGCGGTAATCATC
>JBKCDO010000034.1:0-6843 GCA_046304755.1 Flavobacteriales bacterium | reverse complement strand
CTTTGAAACCAAGGGTGCGTTTGTGTTTCTGACACCACTCGTGCAATTTGCTCTTGTAGTCGATATCGTCGTGGACGCGCGTATCCAGGCCGTGTTGTTTGAGGAGTTTCAAGACAATATCACGGGTAGCTTCGAACCCTCTATCGAGATAAAGCGCACCCACCAATGCTTCTAAGGCATTCCCCACAATAGAGTCATGCATGTCCTGTCGACCGAGATTGAGGTGCAGCACCTCGTGGATGCGTAGCGTATAACCAATCATGTTCAGGTTTTCCCGACGAACGACCTTACTCTTCATTTTGGTTAATTCCCCCTCGGGCAGCAAAGGATACTTAGCGTAGAGGTAATGGGCAACCACAGCGTCGATGATAGCGTCGCCTAAAAATTCCAGGCGTTCGTTGCTGTTCTTGAGACCCGGACGAATTTTAGTTGCCGCAGAGCTATGACGAAAGGCCTGCTCATACACGGCAGTGTCGGCCGGAGAAAAGCCAAAGGCCCTCTTTACGAAGGCCTGTATTTCTTGATTGACTTGTTTGCGCTTGAATAGCGAGCTTAACCAACTCATTCCAACTTCCTGAATATCGCGGAGGTGTTGTGACCACCGAATCCAAACGTATTGCTCATGGCTGCATTTACGGTTCTGTGCTGGGCCTTGTTGAATGTGAAATTCAATTTGGGATCCAGCTCCGGATCGGGAGTGGTAAAGTTTATCGTTGGAGGAACAATGCCGTGTTTAATGGCCATGATGGTAGCAATTGCTTCAACCGCGCCTGCGGCACCCAGCAAGTGACCGGTCATGGATTTGGTACTTGAGATATTCAGCTTGTAGGCGTGTTCACCAAAGACATCCTGAATAGCGCGGGCTTCCTGAACGTCGCCCAGTGGTGTTGACGTACCGTGAACGTTCACGTAATCGATATCTTCAATCGTAAGACCGGCATCTTCCAGTGCGTGACGCATCACCAATTTGGCTCCCAACCCTTCGGGATGTGGGGCCGTGATATGGTATGCGTCGGCACTCAAGCCTCCGCCGAGCACTTCGCAATAAATCTTTGCACCACGAGCTTTGGCATGCTCGTATTCCTCCAAAATCAAACATCCTGCGCCTTCTCCAAGAACGAACCCATCGCGGGTTAAGTCAAATGGGCGTGATGCAGTCTGATAGTTTTCGTTGTTTTCCGACAATGCCTTGCAAGCATTGAATCCACCGACGCCTGCCTCCGTTACAGCGGCCTCTGAACCACCGGTGACTATGATGTCGGACTTGCCAAGTCGGATGTAGTTGAAAGCGTCAATCATCGCGTTATTCGATGATGCGCAAGCAGAAGTTGTGGTGTAATTCGGTCCGCGGAATCCATAATTAATGGAGATGTGCCCTGAGGCGATATCCGCGATCATTTTTGGAATAAAGAACGGATTGAAACGGGGAGTGCCATCGCCTTTGGCGTAGGCTACACATTCTTCCTGGAAGGTCAGTAATCCTCCGATACCTGAACCCCAAATCACCCCAACGCGGTCTTTATTGATTTTATCCAGATCCATTCCGGCATCTTGAATAGCCTCTTTAACAACCACCAGCGCATAGTGGGTGTAGGGATCCATGCGGCGAGCTTCCTTTTTGTCGATGTGATCTTCGACATTAAAGTTCTTCAATTCGCACGCAAAGCGTGACTTGAATTTGGACGCATCGAAACGGGTAATCAGGTTTGCCCCGCTTACCCCATTGATAAGCCCCTGCCAATAATCATTAAGATTATTGCCTAGGGGCGTGAGCGCTCCAAGACCTGTAATAACTACCCTCTTGAGCTGCATAACATTCAATATTTGAATGAGAACTACTTCGCGTGTTGTTCGATGTGGTCGATGGCCTGACCAACAGTCGCAATCTTTTCGGCAACATCATCCGGAATTGCGATGTTAAATTCCTTTTCGAATTCCATGATAAGTTCCACGGTATCCAAAGAGTCCGCACCGAGATCGTTGGTGAAGCTCGCTTCACGAGTTACTTCTGCTTCTTCAACGCCGAGTTTGTCAACGATGATGGCGGTCACTTTCTTTGCTACGTCTGACATTTTAAATAGGTATTAATTGGTTTTAAAACGGGGTCAAAAGTATGTTTTTTTGCGGGAATGCCAAGTTTTTTTTTGAATACCGGTAAGAGCACTTTATTCTTTTGATTTTCAGCTGTTCAACTTTTGTATTTTGCCCTGAGTTTGCATTTAAAACCTCGAACTTCGGCGTCATCCTACTTGTCCTTTAATTTGCGGGCTAACTCTTTCATTGATCTGTCATGAGGCTTTCCGATAAAGAGAGGACGCTTTTCCAACGTCCCATGAATTTGACCGGCCACGGCGAAAGCGGACAGATTAAACTGAAGTCCGCCAGAATTCTTGTTATTGGATTAGGAGGACTTGGAAACCCTGTTGCACACTACCTTGCTGCTGCAGGAATCGGCCATTTGACCTTGGTGGATTTTGATGTTATCGAGTCTTCCAATCTTCATCGCCAAGTCCTTTTTGGACCTGCTGATTGCGGCCAACCAAAGGCCGAAGTGGCAGCCAAAAAACTCAGCACTCTTTATCCGGGGACAACCTTCACAGCCATTACCGCCCGAGTTGATGCTCTCACATTAAAAGATATGTTGCCCACCGTGAATCTGGTTGCTGACTGCACAGACAACTTCGAAACACGATACCTTATCGATGACTCCCTAAGGGGCAAAGGCATTCCGGTTGTCATCGGTGCCGTAAATCAGCGGGAAGGTTTGCTTTCTTTATTCCACGGTAAATCCGGATTATGTTATCGCGATGCTTATCCGCATCCACCAGAATCGGGGCGAGTCGGCAACTGCGCTTCGGAAGGTATATCCGGCCCGATGGTCGGTATTATCGGATGCATGATGTCACAGTGTATCATAGACTTCCTGCTTTCCGGCGTTTCCGAGGCTGATGGGAAAATTGTTCGTTTCGATGGCAGCGACTTCAGCAGCTATGTTGCGCAAATTCACCAAGTTTCAGCGAAACCAAAACATTCCGTCGAACCCAAAACGCTCGATGCGCATGAGCTCAGCGCATTGTTGAGGCAAAAAAATCCACCTGTATTGATTGATGTCCGGGAAACCTTCGAGCATGATGAATTCAATATTGGAGGAGCGTGCATGCCGGCAGGCGATGTCAGGCAGTGGATGGGCGAACTGACATCAGACAAGGTCTATGTGCTTTATTGTTCGCATGGCACTTCATCCTTCATGACTGCTTATGTATTACTTCAGCAAAGACCTGAGTTGAATGTTCGACACCTAAAAGGTGGGTTGGAAGCCTTTGGCCAACGGAATGAAACAAGCCGGGTTCCCCCGTCTAGAATGCGTTAATTTTGTCACTCTCACCGCATGCACTTTAAAGTTTACCTCTCCGATGAAGGCTTCGGCCATATTGTTCGCCAGCGAGCTATCGTGGAGGTTTTGAGAGAGTCCTTGCCCGATTTGCAACTGACCTTACAAACTGAAACGCACATCGATACAGCGGGCAACTACTTTCCGGGAGCCAAGCTCCTGAAGCGTTTTAACAATATCCAATGGGACAAGCAAGCGAATGGTTCTCCTGATCTGCTTCAGATTTCGAAACGGTATGAAAACTACCTGGCCTTATCCAAGAGCTATATCGAGCAAGAGTGTGACGAATTTGACTACGATGCTATCCTTAGTGATTTTGTATACGAGGCCTTTGCTGTTGGCCGGCGTAAGGGTAAAAAGTCCTTTGGTGTAGCCCATTTCACGTGGGATTGGTTTTTCAGCAAACTCTATCCGCCACCGGTTCACACCGATGTGATTCGCCATTTCATGCAGATGGCCGATATGGCTACTCGGCTGTACTTTCCTCCCTTCACGCCCGAGGAAATCATCCATCATTATCGCGGCAAAGCGCTTGAAGTACCGCTAATACTGCACGGCAAGATTGACCATAAAGCAGTGGGAGAATCCGCCAAGTTCAAAGTACTCATCATGGACAGCGGTGCCGGTATTTTGAGCGAGAGCATTCGCAAAGCCCTTCGGAACGTTGCCCATTTGGATGAGTTTCTCTTTTTTGTTTCCGATAAATTCCAAACAGATCAGGAGAATGTTCGCTACATCCAGCAGAACGCTCTCATGGTTGATTACGTAGCCGATATGAATCTGGTTATCGGTCGTGCAGGATTCAACACGATATCCGAATGTATCGGTTTGCGCACTCCAATGCTCCTATTGGGTGAAGCCATGAATCCCGAAATGAATGAAAACATTGTGCTGCTAAAGAAACAGCATTTGGGTTCTTTCATTTCGATGCAAACATTCGAATCCGGCCTTGGACTTTACCTGCCTGCGTTTTTGAAGCACGAATACAACATGATTAAGCACATGATGAATGAGCACCAAATCGCCACGAATGGCGCAGAAATCATCAAAAACGATATCCTCAATCATCTATGAGAACCATCGTGATTATCCCGGCTAGAGGAGGCTCAAAGCGCCTGCCCAAGAAGAATATCTATCCCTTCAAAGGCAAGCCATTGATTGCTTACACCATTGAAGCATGTAAAGCATGTTCATTTATTGACGGCATTTATGTGAGCAGCGATGACCATGAAATACTGGATGTTTCGGTTCAGTTCGGAGCTAGACCGCTGCTACGTCCGACAGAACTTGCCGATGATCAAACACCGAAAATTGTTGCTATTCGACAAGCAGTTCAAGACGCTAGTATTGGCGCTTTAGATCGCGATGACATCGTCATCGTTGCCCAGGCAAATTCCCCGCAGATTAGCGCTGAGCAATTACAACAAGCTCATGCATTTATGGTGCATCATAAGCTATGGGAGGTGATGAGCACGGACGAAAACGGAGTGCAAAATGCAGCGTTCCGTTTAGTTCGCTATCATGCGCTCTTCAATGAATTTTTAAGCGCTCATTGCGGATTTGTGGTCGCACCAAACATCGATGTTCACACGCTGGAAGACATCAACGCTATCTCTTGAGGAATCGCTTTACTCAACAATGACGTAAGACTGTGCGCCACTAAAACTGTTGCGTTCAATCCGTACATTGCTCAAGCCCAGTGCTTCGCGCACGGCAACGGTTTCACCCGGAAATTCCTTGTCATTGAGCTCGTCGAAACCAATGACTGAACCTTTAGTGATATACGGTTTGATTAGTTCAAGACACTTATAAGTTGGTTCATACAACGTCATGTCGAACCAGGCAAAAGCGATGATTGTTTCAGGATGTTCCTGCAGGTAACGCTCAAGCTCAACTATCGCATTTCCTTTTCGCAGCGTTGTTTTTTTGATATGACTTAGCGGACTTTCGCCTTCATGAAAATCGAGTAAGTCCTGTAAGTAATTTTCATAGCCTGAAGTCACCGAGAGCGAGCCGCTGGCGATAATCTCATGCCCTCCGTCTTTTCCGGAAAGAACCGGAAAACCCTCAAATGTATCAAAGCCGATGAGCTTACGATTGTGGTTGAATGGCTCAAGTAATCCACGGAGGTTACTGAGCGTGACAAGATTCTGTCCCCATCGAACACCAAATTCCATCATCACACCGTGCACCGGTAAGATATGCTTGCGATATAAATCTGCGAAGAACAGGTGCTTGGTTAATTCCTGACGCTTGAGAAACAAGCCGGCATTGGCCAGAATTTCATTGTCGGGAATAGGACAGTTGCGCATAGCAGAAGCTGCACGTGCTCTTCCTGATAGCTCCTTTTCAGAGGCAAGTGTTTTAATCTTGATTTCGGTCGACATGGTGAATAAGGTTCAGATTGCCGCGCAAAGATAGCGCTTAGCCTGTTCGACATCCTTACGGTTTTGACTTTCCTGTAGTTGCTTGAAAATGGATTACTTTTGACCGACCTCAATTAACCTCAATTACCATGTTTGTAATCTCCGAAATTTTCCCTCAACACGGCGGTAGCCTTGCTGTTGCAGAACAGATGATTCTTCAAAGCAAGCTTGCAGGTGCCGATGCCATTAAAGTTCAATTGTACACCGGCACTCAATTCGGTGCTGAGCGTGCTTATCTCGAATTGAGTAAAGACGGCTTAAAGCGGCTCAGAGATTACGCCGGCACCATCGGTATTCCACTTTTCGCAACGCCGTTTACCATGGACCGTCTCGACTGGTGTCTTGAACTCGATTTGCCTTATCTCAAAGTTGCGGCCCGCATGCACAAGGAGTTTCCTGAACTCACTGCTGCGATAATGAGTCACAAAAAACCAACCTTTGTTAGCATCCCTTCAGATTCCAATCCGGATGAAATCGAAAAACATGCGCATGCTATTTATCTCTACTGTGTTGTGAAGTATCCCACACGTGTGGATGAGTTCTCGATGCCCAACTTTGATAACTCTATCTTTCATGGTATCAGCGACCACACCTTGGGTAATGCCGGTGCCCTCTTCGCTGCAGCCCACGGTGCGAAGTATCTTGAAAAACACTTCACGTTACGCAAATCGTTTCAATATGAAACGGAGAAAGCGCACTTGGGAAGCATGGATATGAACGATCTGATGGAAATCAAAAACACAGCTTTTGAATTCGAACGCATTCGCAAAGTGTTGGGTTACGACAAATAGTCGCATCCAATCACCTCGAAATGATGTTGGCGAATCAGCACCATGAAATCGCATCTTAAAGCGGTCATTGCTCTTTACGAGAGACTTTATAGCCTGCGAGAGACGGTTCCGAACGATGATGCTTCGGAGGAGCAACTCGCGGCAGTGAACCTATTCAGGTTTGCCAGTTTTCGATTGCCTGCCGCTGCAGACAAGAAACCACTTATCGGTTTCTCACTGATGAAAGCAGCTATGA
>JBKCDO010000033.1:0-11458 GCA_046304755.1 Flavobacteriales bacterium | reverse complement strand
GTGAATGAGCGATTTTGTTGAACGCCATCAGCGGTATTCAGGTCAAAATCAATGTTCCGCTGTAAATTTAACCGAATCTCGTTACACACCACCTCCGGGGTAACACTATTTCGTACTTGTTCTCAATTATTTCATATTCGCGAGGGGAAACCCAACGGAACTTTGTAGTCATAAACGAAAGACGGGTTTTTCATGAACTATTACCTCATACCGGGCATGGGCGCTGATAAGCGACTGTTCCAACACTTCCATTTGCCCAACGGTCAAGTGCATCATTTGGATTGGATTCATCATCAAGGGAGCCGCAACCTTTCCGAGTATGCAAAACTCATGGCCGAGCGAATCACCACCGATAATAACATAATCGTGGGATCATCAATGGGCGGCATGGTAACCGTCGAAATCGCTAAGCTCATCAAACCCAAAGCAGCGGTATTGGTTTCTGCACCAACAGGCCGACATGAGTTTCCGCAAGTCTTGAAGAATCTGAACGCCCTCCGATTGCATCGCGCACTAACCCCTAAACAAGTGCTGCGCATTTCCAAACTAGCCGATCTTTTTATGGGCTTTAAAACACCCGAACAACGGGCAATGTTTTACGACATGCTCAAAGGCAATGGGGAAGATTTCCTGCATTTCTCCGTGGGTGCAGTGCTCGAATGGCAAAACACTACTCCACCCGATGTGCCTTTCATTCAAATCATCGGCACACAAGACAAACTGTTCAAGCAGTCCAAAATCCCAAACGCCATCATGATTGAAGGCAGCGGTCATTTTACTGCTTTTGAAAAGGGAAAAGAAGTGTCGGAGATTATCACCGAGTTTGCAAGCCAATTGTAATTTTTTGGATTACGTACCTTCGTGTCTACAATTTGTGAAATTCCAAATGCTCATAGACCTCCGCAGCGACACCGTAACCCGCCCCACGCCCGCAATGCTTCAAGCCATGGCCCAAGCGCAAGTGGGCGATGATGTTTTTGGTGAAGACCCAACCGTCAACGCTTTACAAACATTTGCCGCAGACCTATTCGGTATGGAATCGGCTTTGTATTGCAGTAGCGGAACGCAAACCAATCAGATTGCCATTAATGTGCATACACGTCCCGGCGATGAGGTTATCTGCTCTAATCTTTCGCACATCTATCTCTACGAAGGCGGTGGCGTAGCCCAAAATTCGGGCGTAAGCATGAGACTATTGGAAGGCGATCGCGGTCGTATAAAGGCTGATCAAGTGCTGGCCAACATCAACGCCGATGATGCACATTATCCGCGAACCACGCTAGTTTCACTGGAAAACACCGTGAACAAAGGCGGAGGTGCCTGCTATTCCCTCGAAGAGCTCAAAGCCATTCGCGAAGTGTGCACCACGAAAGGACTGAAATTACACTGCGATGGCGCGCGTTTGATGAACGCGGTGGTGGCTCAGGGCATCGAACCCAAAGCGTTCGGACAACTGTTTGACTCCATATCCCTTTGCCTGAGTAAAGGTCTGGGAGCGCCAGTTGGTAGCTTGCTCCTCGGTAGCAAAGACTTCATCTATCATGCGCATCGTCGACGTAAGTCTCTCGGCGGTGGGATGCGCCAAGCAGGCTTTATCGCTGCAGCAGGATTACATGCCTTACAACATCACGTCAATCGCTTGTCGGAAGATCATCGCCGGGCGATAGTCATTGGTAAGGCCCTGCAATCGTGCGACTGGGTCAAGGCCATCATGCCCATTGATACCAATATTGTCATCGCTGAAATGCACGATGGAATTCCTTCATCCGCAGCGATGATCGCCCTGGCAAAGGAAGGTGTGAAGTGCTTCACCTTTGGCCAAGATAAGATTCGTCTGGTGACGCATTTGGATTTCGACGATCATCAACTCAAACAATTGGTTGCGCTATTGCCTGATGTTACGCGCGAAAAATTGCACGCGGCAGCATCGGAGCGTTTACCGGGAATGTATTGATATCTTGCGCCCATGAATCAGCCTGCAGCTTCCAAATCACCGGTTATTCTGGTGACCTTCGCCTTGTTACTTGTCTATAACGCCTTGTATTGGCCCGGAAAATTGCTGCATTGGCCGGAAGGTTTTTACCCTGAAATCGCAAAGCACTGGAAGCTCATCACCTTTATTGAATTTCTTGCCGTGGCCTCTCTGGCCGTCGATATCATTGTGCAGTTTGATCGCTTTCCCAAACGCGAAGCCCAAGTGCGCGTTATAATAACCGCTGTAATTGGCGCTCTGTTGGTGCTGCGATTCATCCTGGGTGTGATGGATATGTACATGCGAGGCGAAGTCGGTGGCTAACATGAAAAACTATTACCACATCCTTGGTCTAGACAACGGTGCATCAGAAGATGAAATCCGCAGCGCCTTTCGCGCCAAGGCCAAAGCATTTCACCCGGATGTGAACCCCGCTCCCGATGCCCATGAGCGGTTTTTAGAATGCCAGCAAGCCTATGCTTTTTTGATGGATCATACGCAGCGGCACAACTTCGATACGATGCTCCGCGCTGAAGCGATTTCTCGAGAAGAGTTGCAACGCCGTGAGATGATCTACAAACTCTGGGTCGAACACCAACAGCGCAAAGCCAGAACCCGCAACGCCATGGAATCCGTGCGCTACGACGCAGAAGGCAATCCATTGAAACGCAAAATCTGGCGAAGGGTGAATATGGCCTACAACATCGCCTTTTTGTTGCTGTTTCTCAGTGTCATCGTTATCCCTGTTCAAGGCTATATCAAGGAACTTAATCTCCCCGAATCCCAGCAGCGATCAATCGTATTCTTCCTTGTGCCCATGATTGTGGGCGCCATATTTCTGGGATACGGTTATTATTATTGGTTTATTCTGGATACCGACACACATGAATAAATCTCGATGGCTAACGACAACACAATACCGTTTTGCCTATTCCCATCGCCGCAATGGTTTGCGTTGTGTAATCTTCGTCCACTTATCAACCTGAATGAAAACTACCTGAAGCAAACCTACCGTAATCGGTATGACGTGCTCGGTGTAAACGGTCGCTTGAGCCTTACGGCGCCGGTTAGCGGTCAAAAGGGAATGAAAACGCCCTTCAAAGATATCCGCATCAGTGATCAGCGTTGGCGCAGACAACATCTGGCAACGCTTCGTTCCGCCTACGGCAAGGCGGCCTATTTTGAGCATTACTTCGATAGCCTTTCGGATGTACTGCTCAAGCCAACTGACTTTCTGTTGGACCAGAATATCGCGGCTTTCGAATGGATTGTGCGCTGTAAGGTTAGCGCGCAGCTCACGATGGTGGATGAGCCCTGGAGTTATCGCGAAGGCGATTGGACCTATCGCTGGGAACCGATCTATCGCTGGCGGGATGCCCCGCCCTACCTTCAGGTATTCAGCGACCGTCATCTGTTTGAAAGCAATCTGTCCATTATCGATGTGCTCATGAACAAAGGACCGCTTGCCGATGAGTATATCCGTCAACTGATCAACAGCAGGGTTGAATAAGTCTGCTATTTTCAACTGCATCGATTAGGGTTGGTATTCCCGAAATTTGACCACTATTTAATCGTCGAAAAGAAGGCATGAGAAGAAAACGTTCCGACATCGTTCAATTGCTGCTGTCACTGGCCATTGTGCTGGTGTCTGCATTTTTGCTTTCATACTTTTTCTTCAAAATTGACTTAACGGAAGAGAAGCGCCATTCCCTTACGCCGGCAACCAAAGAGATGCTGGCGAACCTCGATGATAAGCTTTTCATACGTTGTTATCTCCACGGTGAATTCCCGGCGGAGTTCAAACGGTTGGAGAATAGCATCAAGGAGCGGTTGGATGAATTCTGCGATTACAGCGACGGTGATATTGACTATGAGTTCATCGATCCGTATGAAAGCGGCGACGATAAGATTATCAATGAGACGTTCAAGGCGCTCGATGAGAAAGGACTGCGATTCACGAATATTTCATTCAATGACAAGGGCGCACAGGCTTCCAAACTCATCTGGCCGGCAGCCATCGTTGAATATCAGGGCCGCGAATATCCTATTCAGTTTTTGAAAACGGAAACGCCCGTTGCAGCCGATCAAATGGTCAACACCAGCGTGAATAACCTGGAATATGAACTGGCCAACAGTCTGCGTAAGATTACCCGGAAAGACAAGCCGGCGATTGCTGTGCTTACCGGTCACCGCGAGATTCCCGGAATTCACCTGGCCGACTTCATCTTCGGGCTTCGTGAAAATTATGATGTTGAACCGGTGCGCATTGATTCGCAAATCAACGCACTCAGTGATAAGGCGGATGCCATGACCCTGCGCACCAATCGGTATGCGGCACTGGTGGTTGCTGGTCCCGATTCTACTATTAGTGACAAGGATCGCTTTGTGATAGATCAGTTCGTCATGAATGGTGGAAAGGTGCTGTGGATGCTCGATGCGCTCAAAATCAACATGGACAGTCTGCGCAAATCGGAAACGACCATGGCGGTGAGCAACGAAAACGGCGTGTATGAAATGCTGTTTGAATATGGCGTTCGCTTAAACCGTTCCTTGATGATCGATTTCCAAGGTGCTCCCATCATTTTGGACAACGGTCCCATGGGCAATCAGCGTGCTTATACCGATCGCACGAATTATTACGCGCCGCTGATTCTCTCCTCCAACAACACGCATCCGATTACAGCTAATCTGGATCCGATTAAATTGGAATTCGCCGGCAGCCTCGATACTGTGAATGCCACTTCGGAAATTATCAAGATTCCGCTTCTGAAGAGTTCTCCCTTGTCGAAAGAGTTGAGAGCCCCTGTGCGCGTTGATCTTCAATTGCTCTCCTTCGGTCAGGAATATTTCCAAAACGGTACTGCTCCGGAGCGCACCATGGCCATGATTCTTGAAGGAAAATTCCCGAGCGCCTTCCGCGATCAAACCCCGGATGCCATTAAAAAAGACCCGAACATCGCCTATCGCGATAAGAGTATGCCGACGAAAATGATTGTCATTGCCGATGGCGATATTGCTTACAACGAAGTCGATATGCGCGGAGGCAAACCTATGCCGATTGCGCTGGGCTATGATCCGCAATTCCGTCGGGTGTTGTTTGACAACAAAGAATTCCTGATGAATTGCATGAACTACCTGCTCGATGATCAGTCGCTCATCAGTGTGCGTTCACGCACCATCGAACTGCGCAAACTCGCTGCAGAAAAGATTGAAACCTCCCGCTCTACCATCAAACTCATCAATACGGTATTGCCAATCGCTGTGGTTGGTTTGCTGGGGCTTATTCAATTTGTTTGGAGGAAAAAACGCTGGACGAGTGCTGCTCGATAATTCACTTACCGTTTGTTGATTATGAAGAAGAATGTTGTTTTACTGGCCATCCTCGCCCTTCTGGCTATTACGGCCGGTGTTGTTTACTTCAAATCCAACACTGGAACGCTCGCTGATAAACCACTCTCTGATTTTGCCATTGAAGACACAGCTGCTGTCACCAAAGTGGTTATTACGGATCATTTGGGTAAATCAGCAACCTTGGAGCGCGTTCAAGGACAACGTTTGTGGAAACTCAATAACACGTTTCAAGCGCGAGAAGATGCTGTGAATCTGATGCTGAAAACATTTAACCGTATTCGCATACGCGGAAACGTAAGTGACTCCTCTCGCGACAACATGATGAAGCTACTGGCATCTTCGGGCAAGCGTGTGGCCATCTATACCGGTGGTGAGGAACCGGCCAAAATCTGGTATGTTGGTGTGCCTACTCCCGATCATACCGGAACAGTCATGCTTCTTGAAATCCCTGAAATCGGTCGAAGTGAAGAACCTTATATTACCCATATTGAAGGCTTTACAGGCTTCCTTTCAACCCGATTCTTCACCAATGAAATGGAATGGCGCTATACGGGCATCTTTGAATATCCAAATCTGGAAGTGAGTCGCGTGCGGGTGGTGAATCACCTCATTCCGACCGATAGCTGGGAGGTGCGCTATGGCGGAGGAAACAACTTGACGCTCTTCGGTTGCGATGCACAAGATCAATGCAACACCCCTGTTCCGATGTTCGATACGGTTGCCGTGAAAGATATGCTTTTGCGTTTTAAAAAGGTCCACGTGGAGTCGTTCAATACGCAGCTCAGTAATTCACAATGCGACAGTTTGCGCGCATCGCAGCCGGCCTATACCCTATCGGTGACGGATCAACAGGGACAAATCGTAAGCGTGGATCTGTTCTTGAAAAACGCACGCAAGCCGATGGAAGATGATTATGGGAACATCATTCCGTTTGACCTCGACTATTTCTATGCGCGCACGGCTGATGGCGAAATTGCGATGGCACAGTCGTTCAATTTCGGACCATTGGTGAGCGGATTGAAAACGCTGACCGGTGGGAAATAAAAATGGCGTCTTTCGACGCCATTCCGTTTGATAAAATTCCGACTATTTGTACTTAATGACCAGAGCGTTATAAACGAACTTGTAATTAAATACTCCCTTTTTTTCCTTTATAAGTTCAGCGCGGGTTTTTGCGTCCAACTTGATTTTATCCTCTTTGATTTCGATAATATCCACATCGGCACCGTATTGTTTATGCGCCTCGGCAAGCAAGGCATCATAAGGAATAACTCCGGTTGGAAACTTTGAATAATACTCATGACGAACTGAACCGACTGCGGTCCAAGCTGTGGCAACTCGATCAACCGGGCGAGCAACTCCTTGAGAAGGAAGGGCAACAGAGCAACTTTGTAAGGCTGAAATTGCAGCAAATGCAAGAGGTAAAATGTAAAACTGTTTTTTCATAGGGGTTAAGATTTACCACGAATATATGGCATCACATAGGTGTATTTGTGAGATGGGGCGTCGTTTTAATGACAATTCATTAACGTAATATCATTAGGCAGTTGGTCGATGAAAAATTCTCGCCCTGCACATTTATAATATAGCAACCGTCTTGAATCTGAGAAATATCGAAACTGCTCCTACTTGAAGTCAAACTCATCCGCCTAATTTGTCTACCTTGAAAATCAGTCAAAGAAAGTTCCACAGGTAAAGCACACAGCTGAGGCAGAATGATTGAAACACGACTTTCTGCAGGATTTGGGTAGAGCATAAATTCACTCAAAAGCTTTCGTGGTACCTCGGTCGGCACATGCTGCCAATAAGCCAATCCGCCTCCTGTATTGCCAATGATGAGATCGATGATTTGATCTCCGTTCAAATCGCCTGCAGCGGGCGCTGTTCGACCACCTTCACGCATGTGGTTGAAGTCATCGGTGTCCAGGTTGAATGCCCCACTTAGGTTACCATCGATTCCACTGAATGCCATGATATTGCCTGGCTCGGTTCCCAACAATAAATGAGTGCCATTCGCATCGCGGTACATGCATGGAACGCTTTTCCCCTGAATGCCTAAAAGACTCGAGGCAATGGCTTGCCCCAGACTGTCTGTCACCCATGTGAATGTTGCTGTTTGAGCAGTTCCTAAATTTCGGTAATAAGCAATGCTGCCATTGAGGCTTCCCACCAAAATATCCTTTAGACCATCATTGTCCACATCAAAAATCTGTGGTGTTGCGCTTTGTCCCACATCAATCATCTCCCCTGTTTCATCCGTAATTGGAGCCGGCGCTGCAACAAACGAAACAACGCCTCCGACAGTCACATTCTCGAAATAATGCAGGTTACCCATCAAGTCACCGACTACTAAATCGGGATCATTATCCCCATCTAAGTCGCCTAGTGCAGGATGAATATTTTGCCATTGCAAGGAAGGAATATCCAGGAAATTCGTGTCGAGGTAAGCGAACTCAGGCTCAGTCGAAGTCCCCGTATTTCTAAAGAAATGTAAACGTGAAGTATAATTATCGTTCACGTCAAATCGCTTACGATTAGAGACTATCAAGTCAATCAACCCGTCGCCGTCGACATCCCCCAAAGTCGGATAGGCTCCGGCGCCAAGATCGACCATATCACTTTGCAGGAAATTGTCCATGACTTCCGTGAACACAGGTTCAGCGTTGGTTCCTTCGTTAAGGTAAAGCAACACGCTGCGCTGATCGCGGGCATCGAGATCCGCGTTAGGGCTCACGACAAGATCCAGTACTTCATCATTGTTGACATCAATGAAATATCCGCCCAAAAACGTAATCATATTGATGCCGCTACCGGCTCCAAACGTTGCCGGGAAATCATAGTGGACAGTGGCTACGCTGTCTTGACCGGTGGATGATTCCACCAGCAAAAGCGCAGTAAGCGCGTTGGCAGCCACATCGCCGATGATCAGGTCCTTGAGACCGTTGTTGTCCAAGTCGTACATGGCTGTTGTTCCACCGGTGTGACGGTATGGACCGGGGTCATCACCGCGTGGATTTAGGACGTTGAAATCACATTCGAAGTCGGTATCCAACAAGAGCGTAAAACTCTCCGAACTCTCGCCAAACATGCCGTAGCAGCGGTTGCGACATACGAAATCCATTGTACCACAATTACCATTTTCGACCGCCATATTTTTAAAGAAATACAACGCGGTGCTGAATTCATTCCAACTCCACATGTCCATATCGCCATCACCGTCGTAGTCATCAATGGCCGGCACATCCGGTGAAATGCAGAAAATTCCTGAAACCAGCGGCGCAGAACCGTCCCACTCATACAGCGCTTGAATATTGGGATTAATGGTTTGGTCAAAGGACAAACTCGTTTGCGACGTGTTGAGATAAACTTTGAATCCGCTACCTGAATTGGCGCAGATATCTTCTTTGCCGTCACAATTCATATCGCGCAGGAGCACCCAGTTGCGCAAATTCGCCGGAAACAAATCATTGTAAGCTTGGGTGTAATGGTAATCATACGTTCCGGGCGTGGCTGACTCGTTGATGAAGACACTGAACTTGCCACCGTTGCGATCGAATACGAAGAGGTCCTTCACGCCATCAAGATTCGCATCGAATGTCGAGAACTGACAGGAATTGAGTCCTCCCGCCCATGGATCGTTCAGCGCGGTGCCGTTGACAAGCACGTCAATGGATGTTCTGGTGAAGTTTTGTGCGAAGACAACGTTAATAGAAGCTATTACAATTAAAATAGAAAGCGAACACTGTTGTCCCATGTTTATACTGAATCGTCTGGCGTAATTTATTAAGAGTATATAGTCACTCATATCATTGAATCTTAATCTCCTTTGGCCCTTTAATCATTGGAGAAGCCAAGTATTCCTTTACCATTGCTACTAGGTGCTTTAACGTTGCATGAGTATTATTCGGTGCATTCAAAACAACCACTGCGATGGTGTATTTTGAAAAATTCTGTTGATACTGCAGATTTTTATCGAAGGTGAGCAATACATCAAACTGTTGGCTAATCATTAATTGCATTAGGACTCCATTGGTTGTACCCGACCATCCCATTTCAACCACTGTATAAATTTCAAACTCAATAAAATCCTGCTTTAGCTTTTTAGGGAGATTTTCATCAAGCAGCAGTTTCATACAGTTTAATGATATTTCGTGATGAAAGTAATTTTGAGGCAATTTCTATTACAGCCATTGCTTGTTCTCTGGAAACAGATGGAAATTCAGATAGAAATGTTTCCACGGTTTCACCACTCTCGAGATAATCGAACAGTGTTTCAATCGTAACCCTGCTGCCCTTGAAGACGGCTTGGTTGTTCATTACTTCAGCACTAACTGATATTACGTCGGAAACCTTCAGCATGTCACAAATATAGACGACTTAGGCTCAATTATCAACTGAGTTTATCTTATCAGGAGGCAACCTGATAAATTTTACATAAACCTTTCCAACCGTTCTTTGTTTGGTGATTTTGATTGGTATTTCCTATCCATCTTTGCACACTATGTTAAGACCACTTTTCCTCTCCATTCTTTGTTTCTGCTTCACGCTAACCTCGCTTGCCCAGCCTCCTGGCGGCGGCAAACGTCAAGGCGGAGGACCCGGCGGTCCTCGTCAAGCGATGACCGGGAAGGTCTATGGAAAGGTCATTGACGCCGATACGAAAAAGCCTGTAGAATACGCCGTTATTCAAGTATTGAAGGTAGTCGCCGAAGGCAGTGATACCACAAAAGCACCCTTGGTGAATGGTGGTATCTCTGCAGCCAACGGCGACTTTTCCGTTGATAATATCCCTGTTGGCGAACCACTGACACTTGCGGTGAACTTCGTTGGTTATGGTGTTTATCGCGCTCCTTTTACGCTCAATGCCGGTCAGGGAATGGGCATGCCGGAGAAGGATCTGGGCAACATCAAACTTGCGGTGAGCACGACGATGAAAGAGGTCGTCATCGATGGCGGTGATGGCGATTACCGTATTGAGTTCGACAAGCGCATCTATGATGTGGAGAAGAATCCCATGAACGCCGGCGGCACGGCAGAAGACGTGTTGCGTAATATCCCTTCCGTTCAGGTTGACCTCGATGGTAATGTTTCCATGCGCAACAGTGCCCCGCAGATTTTCGTGGATGGTCGTCCCACTACGCTCACCATTGATCAAATTCCGGCGGATGCTATTCAGAAGGTGGAAGTCATCACCAATCCTTCAGCGAAATACGACGCTAGCGGTGGCGGCGGCGGAATCGTCAACATTGTGATGAAGCACAACCGTGGCATGGGCTATAATGGCAGCATGCGGTTAGGTGCCGACAGCAGACCACGAACAAACTTGGGTGGTGACATCAACCTCCGACAAGGCAAATTCAACTTCTTCGCTAACGCCAATTACAATCAGCGAAAGAGCATTAGTCGCGGCACAACAGATCGCGACACCTATCTCCTTTCCGACACGACCAGTTTGCATCAAGATCAAGTTTCAACCAATCTCGGATTCTTCTTGAATGGAAAGGTTGGCGTGGATTGGTTTGCAGATAATCGCAATACCTGGACATTTTCGCAGAGCCTTACTCGCGGGCAATTCAATCCCACCGACGAAATTGATGCGCAAACCGACACTCTAGCTAATGACTCCGTAATCGGAACCAGTGCCTATCTGCGCAACTCCATCACCGACCGAAAATTTCGCAACTATGGCAGCAGTTTGCTCTACAAGCATCTCTTCGCGAAGGAAGGAACCGAGCTCACGGCTGACGTCAACGTTAACCTTATCGAGAGTACGTTTCAAGGGGATTATGAAAGTATTTATTCGGATTATTTGACTAACATTCAACGGCAATCCGGTGGCGGTAAAATGCAGCTCTACACCTCACAAACGGATTTCACCAACAAAGTGAATGACAACCTGAAGTTCGAAACAGGCATCCGCGGTTCGGTACGCCATTACGAGAGCGTGTATAAGAACGAACGATTCGACGCAGCCTCTGAAACTTATATTGAAATTCCGGGATTGCTGGTCAATTATGAGTTCGTTGATCAAGTCTATGCCGCCTATGGAACTGTTTCAAAGAATGCGGAGAAATGGAAGTATCAGCTAGGATTACGCGCTGAAAGTAGTAATTACAAAGGGCAACTGCGCGATAC
>JBKCDO010000032.1:0-5448 GCA_046304755.1 Flavobacteriales bacterium | reverse complement strand
ATCGATGCTGTTGATGGCCACATGCACATTGCCGCTATAAGGCTGACCGTTGAGCGCAATGCTGCCGGGTGTAAAGTCAATGGTCACGTTTTCCAAACTCACCTGTCCGCCCGAGGCTGCATTGAAACTGCCGGCATCGTTCTTCGCCAGCAGCGCAATGCGCACGCGGTTTTGTCCGTCGGTAGGCACAAACGAGCGCGAGCCATCGAAGTAACCTGCCTTCGACACTTTCACCAGCGCGATATTTTCAAACCCCGCGATGTCGAGCAAGCGAAAAAATCCGCGCTCATCCGTGAGCGTAGACTGCGCCCCATAGCCCGCCTGCACCGTGGCACCTGTAAGCGGATTACCGCTTTCATCAAACACCTGCCCTACCACATCCACTGTGCGGCTGCTTCCCACCAGCGTTCCCGGTGTTGGGGTGTTGTTATCCGGAGGGGTGTTGGTGTCATCCTCATCTTTCTTACACGAAACAATAAACGCAAGTGCTGCAAATGCCATGCATGCTGCAAGCACGCGTGCGATACGATTGAAGGAAAAGGTGTCCATGGGGGTTGAGGGTTGGTTATTCAATGGGCTAATATAGTGGCGAGTGGCGAAGGGCGAATGGCGAGTGGCGAGTGGCTGTAATATTTCACCATTTCACTATTTTACCATTTCACTATTTCACTATTTCACCATTTCACTATTTTACCATTTAACTATTCCCATATCCGGAATAATTTATTGGTTTTTTATGTCACCGACTGCTCGCAGTTTCGCAGCATGGAAAAAGCTATTGTATCGCACATAGAAAACCACATTTTCACCTTTCGCGATGTTCAGGTCATGCTAGACCGGCACCTCGCCGAGCTTTATGGAGTAACCACGAAAGCGCTTAACCAAGCCTATAAACGCAATAAAGAACGATTTCCGGAAAGCTTCGCATTCACCTTACTTGAGGAGGAATGCATCACTCTAAGGTCACAATTTGTGACCTTAGAAAAAGGAAACATTGGAAAAGGCACACACAGCAAGTATGCTCCCACTGTATACTCGGAACTAGGTGTTGCCATGCTGTCGGCGGTAATCAAATCTGACAAAGCGATTGCGGTTAGTATTGACATTATAGAAGTCTTTGTAATGCTGCGCAGAAACCTGCTCAATGGCAACCTCATGCTCGAGCGAATGAATACGATTGAAAAGAAAATGCTCGGATATGAAACGAAGTTCAATGAAATCAATCAATTCATTGCTCAGCAAGAGCTTCCGAAACAAGGCATCTTCTTCGAAAATCAAATCTTCGATGCTTATGCTTTCTTCAGCGATATCGTGCAAAAGGCAAAGCAGTCCATTGTACTTATCGACAACTACATCGACCACACGGTGCTCATGCAACTAGCCAAGAGGCGGGCGAATGTGAGTGCCACCATTTACACGGAGCGCGTTCCGGCCTCGCTGCAGCTTGATCTGACCAAGCACAATGCGCAATACCCACCCATAATCATTAACAGAATCAGACAGGTTCACGATCGCTTTTTGCTCATCGATGGCAACGAACTCTACCACATTGGCGCCTCCATCAAGGACCTTGGCAAGCGCTGGTTTGCGTTTTCACGGATGGATAGTTTGGCGGGGGAAGTGGCGAGGAGATTGGGGACTAGGGACTGAGGACTGGGCAGTGGGAGTGATCGGCGGAACCCTTCATTCTGTTTCTCTTTCTCGCTCTCATTCTAAAAAAAATTCCAGAGCGAGAATGAGAATGAGAATGAGAGGTGGCGGAGTGCGAGTGGCGAGGTGTGCCACACCTGCCCTGCTCCCCTCTCCTGTGGAGAGGGGTTGGGGGTGAGGCCGTGTCCGCATGCGGAAGGACTTGTCGCCCCTCGACTCCGCTCGGGGACCGGGCCGCTTGCGAATCATAATGGCCTCGGCTTCGCTCGCCCTTCGTCCCTCGTCCCTCGCCCTTAAAAAAATTCTACCCGAAACACGGTATTGCCACCACCCATCAAACCCCGGACTTTTGACACATGAGCCCATGCGCCATCCCTTCATCTAAGAGCACTTGCATTGTCATGCAAATCGCCGCGGCTCAAGCATGTGCTAAAAAGAAAGAATGCTGTAAGAAGTATAAGCACGGGAAGCGTTGTAAGAAATGCCCGAAGAGCAGTAAATGAGTACTGAGTACTGGAGACTGGGGACTTGAGTGAGGTGAATGAATATTTTTTGGTTATCGGTCAGTTTGCCAAAGCGAAGTTTACCGATCAAGGGGATAGCACTACTAAATGAAACCAATAGCAAGGTCCTCAACGCTCCCAGTCCTAAGTTACTAGTCCTCAGCACCCAGTCCCCAGTCCCCAGTCCCCAGTACTCAGTCCCCAGTCCCCAGTCCTTACCTCTTCTCCAAATTGCTATTGCGCTTGCTATACGCGAAATACACCAGCACTCCCAATGATCCCCAAACGAGAAACGCGTACCACGTGTGGATGCGCACTTGCGTCATGAGGAAGATGTTGAAGAGTACACCGAGTGGGGCGATGATGTTGACCATCGGTGTTTTATACGGACGCTCCAAATTCGGTTCGCGCTTGCGCAGGATGAGTACAGCGAGGCACACCATTGAGAAGGCCAACAGTGTTCCCATCGAACACATTTCTGAGATGTTGTTGATGGGAGTGACAGCGGCTACAATAGACACAATCAATCCCACGAGAACAGTGCTCTTGTAAGGTGTTTTGAACTTTGGGTGCAGCGAACCAAAAATGCCGCGTGGTAACAAACCGTCTTTCGCCATACCGAAGAAAATGCGCGTTTGTCCGAGCATCATCACGAGCATTACCGAGGTCAGACCGGCCACGGCTGCAATCGTAATCGGATACACCGCCCAACTGATTCCCGCCCCCGAGAAGGCCGAAGCTACCGGTGCTTTCAAATCAAGCGTGCTGTATGGAACCATACCCGTGAGCACGAGTGAAACCAAGATGTAGAGAATCGTACAGATAACCAGTGATGCAATAATTGCGAACGGCACATCCTTCTTCGGATTAATGGCCTCCCCTGCTTGCGTACTCACCGCATCGAAACCGATGTAGGCGAAGAACACGATAGTCGCTGCCGTGAGCACACCACCAAAACCGAAGTTGACATCGCCCGTTGGATTTCCTGCCGCGTCCAGAATCGGTTGTTCTGCAGGAATGAACGGTGTCCAGTTTTCAGGATTCACATAAAAAGCACCGGCGATGATAACGAACAGCACCACAGCCACTTTCAAAATCACAATGAGGTTGTTGGTGCTGGCCGCTTCCTTAATCCCCTTGATGAGGATTCCGGTAACCAACCACGTAATCAAAAATGCCGGAAGATTGAAGGCAAAACTGCCGTAAGTAAAAGGATCATTATTCAACCAATCGGGTATGTGTAGGCCAAACATGTGCAGGAGTTTGGAGAAATATCCGCTCCATGCCACCGCCACGGTGGTTGCACCCATCATGTATTCGAGAATCAGGTTCCAACCGATGAACCAGGCGAAGAGCTCACCCACTGTTCCGTAGGCATAAGCATAAGCAGAACCTTCCACGGGTAACACCGAAGCAAACTCGGCATAACAGAGCGAGGCGAACAAACAGCCCACGCCCGCAATCACAAACGAAAGAGCCAATGCCGGCCCAGCATGATCATGAGCCGCGATACCGGTAAGGGTGAAAATACCGCCACCGATGATGGCGCCAATACCGAGGGAAGTAAGTCCCCATTTGCTCAGAATTCGCTTGAGTTCGCTTTTACCGGCCTCCGCATGGAAGGCAGAAATGGGCTTTTTTCTCCAGACGCTTGACATAGATCTTTTGGTTTAATGGTGAGTGATGAACGGCAAGTATAAGCAATAATCGATAATACCGCCGTTCGCCCGCCGACCAACCGAATACAAAAAGAATAGCCCCCGACGTTTCAGGGGCTATCCGCTTGCTTAACCTTAATTAACCTTAACTACTCTTAATCAGAGAGTACTCTTCAATATCGTTGATTTTTAATCAGTCATTTCCGATGAAATACACCCTTATAACGGGGGGGGAGAAACGAAGGTTACGTTTTGCGATAAAAAAAATTGGACGCGCTGCGTGAGTGCTATGGCCAAGCCTTTGCAAACTAGGGAGGGGCTTATTGCGGAGGGGACGCACAGCAGTGCGTCCGAGACGACGGGAGTAGACGAAGGTGAGGGGTGGGCGAATTGGGGCTGGCCCTAAATGAAAAGGCCTCCCGCTGGGGAGGCCTTCTCACTTAACCAAATCCAATGTTTAACCAAAAAAACAAATCACGGGTTTAATACGCCGGCAGTGTTTTGAAGGTTTCATTTTTTCTGAAAAAATATTAGTGCTCGATAAGCAAAGTGTGATTGCGCAGGGATGTACCGTCATCCAATACGACATGATAGAGTCCGGAAGGCAACTCACCCACTTCTATCGCACGCTGCGTTGCCGCAATAGCAAACGACGATACGCGCGATCCCACCGAATTGTAAATCGCGCAGGTTGCCGGGCGCGAGCTCCAAACCGTCAACATCGTATTCGCCGGATTTGGGAAAATACCGGCCGACCAATCCTGCTGCACTTCATCCACGCTTTCTATCAACAATAGCACACATTCGCTCATCGCTTCACAGCCGTTCAAGGTGACCGCTACAGCATAAGTACCGTTTTGGCTTGGGTCTGTAATCGTAAACTCCGCCGATGTTGCTCCCTCCACCGGCATCTGATTATCGCAGTTCCACCATTGGTAGGTAGCGCCTTGCTGCGCGGCCGAAGCCGACATGAGGTCGCCCGCGACAGTAATGTCGGCCACAGGACCTTCGACTACAAGTGTTGTCACTTGCGTTTCCGATTGACAATCGCCCAGGTTGATGTCGTACAGAATGGTATGCTGACCAACGCCCGCAGCCACAGGATCGAAAACAGAACCGCTCACACCCGGGCCACTGAATATTCCTCCAAGGGAAACAGGAACCAACTCTACAAGTCCTGCTGTAGTGCACGAGATTGGCTCAAGTCCGGTGAAATCACTATTGGCAACCGCAAAGACCTCCACCGTTTGGGTGGTGACAGAAATACACCCGTTCGCTTGTGTCAGCGTGTAGGTAATATCATTATCGCCCAGCAGAGCAGTTGCAGGATCGAACACATCACCTGAAACACCCGTGCCCGTGAACACCCCTCCCGGTACCTCAGGAATCATTTGATCCACCGGAGAGCTTGCACAAAATGCCGGAAAGATGTAAAAATCGCTACTCTCCGATGCCAGCACTTCTACCGTCTGCGTAATGCTTGCGCTGCACACACCCGAGCCGGTTGTATAGGTGATATCGTAGATGCCGGGAGCAATGTTTGGGTCGAATACATCCGACAAAACAGGCCCCGTGAAATCGCCCTCACTTGTAAGAGGATTGAGAAGAACAGGTGCATCTGTGGAGCAATACACATC
>JBKCDO010000031.1:0-7626 GCA_046304755.1 Flavobacteriales bacterium | reverse complement strand
GGTCTGGGCGATGTCGTTGCGGGACAAAAGAACATTTCGGTTTTGACCACCAACTCCGAAAAGATGTGTGTTGCTCCGAATGCTCAGGGCACAGGCTTTTGGTTGATCACTCACAACGGGTCTGATACCTATTACGCGTTTTCGATTACCTCAGCCGGCGTGAGCTCTATGCCTGTGACTAGTATCATTGGACCGGAGCATGCAAACGGCGCAGGCTTCATGAAAATAAGTCCGCAACTTGATCGTATTGCTGTGGCGAATATCTTTTTTCAAAATGCCGAAGTATTCGATTTCGATAGAAGCATAGGAGTGATTAGTAATCCTGTAGTGATCGACTCTCCCTTTCTCGGCGCGGCCGGTGGGCCTTATGGTATCGAGTTCTCCTGTTCGGGTGATTTCCTTTACGTGAGCGACGGTTCTTCGGTGAAGCAGTTTAATCTCACAGCGGGCAGCGAAAGCGACATTATCGCCAGTGCTTATACGGTGACGAGCAATTCGTTTTCGTGCTATGGTTTGCAACTCGGCCCGGATCGAAAAATCTATATCTCCAACGGCGCTTTGGATGTTATCGAAAATCCCGACGTGGCCGGTGCCGGCTGCGGCTATAGCGCCAATGCCATTGCCAATCAAACCAGTGGTGGAGGCTGGGGCCTGCCGCAATGGGTTTTTCGGGTGGGCGACAATCCGCTTGTTTGCGAGGATTGTCAAATCAATCTTTCTGTCACTTCTACCGTCATTGGTTGCGGCAATCAGACGGAATTCAGTATTATTGCCGAGGGCACAGGTCCGTTCACATTCGAAATACCGGAGCTTGGTTTATCCAACATAACCGGCATCTTTGTGCTCGGTGCAGGCGTCTACCAAGTCGAGGTAACGGATGCTTCAGGATGCTCTTCAACCGCCGAGCTCACCAACTCCGCGAGTAGCACGTGCCCCCAAGATTTCAATCAGGATCTGGTGGTGGGAGTTGCCGACTTGCTTGAGTTTAATGCCGCCTATGGCTGCACGGGGAATTGCTGTCCTTATGATCTTAACAGTGACAATGCTGTTTCCGTTGCCGACCTGCTGGTATTTATTGCGGCGTTTGGGGATATGTGTGAGTAACCGGTGCTAACTCCAATTCGGCCTTAATATAACGTTCTTGATAACCAGCAATGACATGAGTATACCTACCTACTCCTTCCATGCGCGGGTGAGCGTATATCCCGGAACAGCCGCCTGGCGCTTTGTGTTGCTTCCGTTCGATATGTCACAAGAAATTAGAACGCATCTCAAACACGAAGAGCAAGGCTGGGGACGACTCAAGGCAACGGCGGAAATTGGCACCACCCGATGGGAAACGGCCATCTGGTTTGATACCAAGCACGCCACTTACATGCTCCCTCTGAAAGCAAGTGTTCGCAAAAAGGAAGGGATTTCAGATGGTGGTGAAGTGGAAGTGAAAATCTACCTGTAAGTGGCCGTTGAATTTTCAGGTAAAACACAGATATTCGCCCTGCAAGCGAACCATACCATGTCCTCTGCTTCCAAGCTGCATCGCTACACCACCGCTATTCTATGGACAGGCAATCGCAGTGAAGGCACATCCGACTACCGCGGCTATGAGCGCTCGCACGAGATTAACGTTGACGGTAAACCCTTCTTCCATGTACATCACTGACAAAACATTTGACCGTCTCGAAATACTGCAAAAGGGAGAATATGAGAATTGCATCTTCAACCATTGCAACTTTGCTGACGCCGACTTTTCAGGATACAAGTTCACCGATTGCATTTTCCATTCCTGCAATTTGAGTATGGTTAAGTTGAGTAAAACTGCTCTGTGTAACATTCAATTCAAGGATTCTAAAATGCTCGGGCTGCGGTTTGAAACCTGCAACGAATTTGGTCTTTCTTTCTCCTTTCAGGGTTGCCAGCTAAATCATTCATCCTTCTATAAGTTGAGCATCAAGAAAACCAATTTCAGAGATACACAATTACAAGAGATCGACTTTACGGAAGCAGATCTAACCGCAGCGATATTCGACAACTGCAATTTGCAGCGGGCAACCTTTGAGCGCACGGTGTTGGAAAAAGCAGATCTCCGAACCTCCTATAATTACTCAATCGATCCGGCATTAAACCGCATCAAAAAAGCGAAATTTTCACTAAACGGTGTTATAGGGTTATTGGAGAAATACGACATTGAAATTGAACACCATTAGTAAAGCCTATACTTTTAGACCCATCCAATGAGCACTATCGAAATCATAGGGATTCGACATGCTCCTTATCGCAACAACTTCAACACTTGCGTGCGATTCGAAACGCCCATACACTCGATAAAGTAACACCCACTATCCAATTGCTTGTGAATCGCAGCCGTGCGCATTCCTTGAATAGTTTGTTGCATGATGAGTTTCCCCAAAGGATCATACACCTTGCAATACTCCAATGCCTCTGTCGATTCTATTCTAAAACCGTCTTCCAAACGAATTAGTTGAATCGTCCAATCCGAAACTTCTTGAACACTTGTAACACTCTCACACAGCTGATTGGCTATGCATCCCAGCGGATGCTGCACAGTGACGCAATAACTACCCTCTCCGAAAGGGACCAACGTCGATTCACCGGCACCGGCTAATGGCATTCCGTTGTAATACCATTGATAGCTCATGCCACTCACTGTTTCCAAAACCCCATTATTATATTCCAATAATGGATTAAACGTAGCGCAGTCAAATACACGATGGTCTGTGGTATTCGTCACAACCGCTTCGTTGTTGTCGAAATAAATATGCGCTGTGTTTTCAACGAGCTCGTCATGCTGCGCATCGGTGCGAACAACCATGCGATAGCGAATCCAACCATGGCTTTCCGGCTCGTTGTTGACACTATCGGGCAATTGGATGCCCATAAACCGGAAATGCATGGCGCGATCTTCGGGATAATAAGCATAGGTCATCGGATGTGAAGATCCGAGCCATTCAAATGAGTTTGCATCCAAGGAGAGGTTCAGCGTATCCTCTACAATCACATCGGTAGCCGGAGCATTACCCGTGTTCTGAAAGCGAATGCGATACTCGATAGTGTCACCTGCCAACACGTAATGCGCATCACTCCATCCATCCGGAAAACCGGCCTTGTCGTTGGGGTCGTATGCGCACGTGAGTAATGTGCTCGTCGTTGATGAATCCGTTGAATACAACTCAGGTGTGTACCAACCCACCGCCCCACAATCTAAGGTTAGGTTTGCACCTACGTTATCCGCTGTCGGTGTGCGCAACCGGAATGGCAGCGAAACAACAGAGCCCGGAGATACATAGGTGGTGTCGAAGTAATACCGGCCATCGAGCGTGTCAACCATAGACGTCAGCGGAATAAAATCGGTGAACATCGCGTCGGGCTCTACCCATGCGGCCACATTCAGGGGCACGTTACCCGGATTGTGCACAACCACGTAATGATTCGTGAGCATATCGCAGGGATAACCGACAACCGGTACCATCACTTCCGTTTCGATTTGCTGGATTTGAAACTCTTCCGAAACTCCGAAGTAGATATCATCCGGATTTGAGTTGACGCTGTAATCGATATTGTTGGCTGTCGTAACAAATGGAAATACATTATTGGTCTCACACGAAATCTGAATCACCTCTAGCGGAACCGCAACCGAGAAAAATCCATCGTTGTCAGTGATTGTGCTGATGCCCGTTGGATAAAAATGAAGCTCCGCGCCTGCCAAGGGGATTTCGTTGCTATCCCACACACCGTTTTCATTCGCATCATGAAACACGAAGCCTTCTTGCAACACCATGCAATCACCGGGATTACAAGTGGCACCTGGATCATAGTTAACAGCCCATGAATACGTGCATCCGCAAACACCATAGCAACAGGTGCCATCCCAATTCTGTGCTTGCGAATCATAATTGCAAGCCGCAGGATCTGTGCACCCATCGAGTACCCAATTGCCGTGTTGAAATAGCCAGCCGCCTTCCAGGCCAATCAAGACAATATCTTCAGGGCCATCGTTATTCAAATCGGACCACGCCGCCATGGCCGGGTTAACTTCAGTGGGTATCACATGTGGCACAAATTCACCTGTTCCATCGTTCTCGTACCAATAAAACACTTCGCCTGTTTCATTGAGGAAAACACCGTCTCCCAGCACATCCATGTCGCCGTCATTATCGATATCAGCGGCATCGAAAAAGTGCCCTTCCGACACCATTTCATCGACGGAAATTTCGCCGATAACAGGCTGTGTATCCGCATCACTTTCATCACCATAAAACCCGTCACCGAGATTATGCAGGAAGTATACATCGCTTCCACTTTCGTAAATCATATCGGGAAGATTATCGCCGGTGAGGTCATGAAAATTCAAACCTGTGAATATATCATTCGCCAATGCTACGGAAGTTCCATTCCAGGTGAAAACGCCATTGCCTTGACCGAGGTAGATGTACACGTTGCCATTTGGATTATGGGCGTAATCGGTGAGACCGTCGTTGTTGAAGTCACCGAAATAGATATCGAAATCAGGACAGGTGTAGGGAACCGATTGCATGGTTCCGAATCCGCCGGCGGGAAGGCCGTTAGCGCGCATCCATCCGTTGGCCAGCGTCACTTGCAAATCGCGCAAACCATCGTGATTCACATCAGCCAGGTGCGCGCTGATTATCTCATCATTGAAATTGAGAAAAGGCACAGCGGGAATTGCAAGATTGGTTCCAACGTTTTCAAACCAAACTAAGCGCAAGCTATCGTTGACCGAATCGAAGGTGAGCAGATCCTCATCGCCGTCGCCGTCGGCATCGACCCGTTCGAAGAAGAAGTAGGCTTCATTGAAATAATTGTATTGATCGGCCGGCGTGCTTGGGTGAAGGGTATCCAAAATACCGCCTCCCCCCCAAGTCGCATAATCGAAATGCGAAGCAAGCTCCACCATGAACCACGTATTGTTTGTGGCTTTCACGCCATAAACAACATCGTCAAAACCGTTGCCATCGAAATCGTACACTTCGAGTACACGCCCCCAACCATCTTGCGGATCGATATCATAGGCCAGTTGACCGGCGGGGCCGAAGGGCTGGGCCAACAATTGGACTCCGATGAGAAACACAGAGATAAAACTTAGAATGCGCATAGGGCTGAAGTGAAGGGCGAAGCTAATGAGATTTCGGACTCACGCTAATGCGGAGCTTTAAAGCAAGGCAAACTCGTATTCCTAACAATAATCAACATTTATTCCGAAATGCAACCTTTCTCCCCTTTCGATTGTTCTTAGTCAAACCACTTCGCAGCATGCTTCAACGCTGCATTCGAAACACTGTATTGCTCTGCGTTTTACTGAGTAACCCCCCCCTCCAAGCGCAGGTGCTCGACTACTATTACACCTTTCAATCGACCAATACCTGGACAGAGTTGACGTTCGATCAGGTAGTTTTTTCCGGGGCATTCGAAGATTACAGTGTAGTACGTTCTTGTTGATGAGTAATATGAACCCGCTCTTCGCTAAGGTTGGGGTATGCTTATGTTTAACTTAGCTAAACAGATTTCGAATGAATAACCACTAATACACTACGATTATGCGCATACTTTTTACGCTTTTATTCTCCTCATTACTTCTCAATACCAGTGCTCAATCCACCGGTTGGCACAACAACGGTGGCAACAGTGCCCGCAACGGTTATACTGATTTAGCAGGCCCTGTTGACGACAGTTTACTCTGGCAGACGGAATCTGCAGGTTTTTTTGGTTCCCCCATATTGATTGAAAACAACTATGTGGTGACGATGCGCTTCCTATCCATGACAAACGCACCCATTGAATGCTACAACTTGATGACCGGAGATTTAATCTGGAGCCAAGATATCACCAACAATGCCGGCCGATCTCTGCCTGTTGGACTGCGCGACGGAAGACTGTTTGCAGTGCGCTTGACTGAAAGTGCAAATGATACTCTTTATGCCCTTGATGTGACGGATGGCTCGCTGATTTACACTGCACCATTTACCGTTATGCCTTACATAACTGAAACAGGTTCGTTTGATAGTGCGGGCTATATGTATATCGGAGGAAACTACGTGACCTACAAGATGGACCCGACCAATGGTGACCTAATTTGGGAAACGCCTACCGTTGAGATGTCGTCGGGAAGCGGAGAAATGGCCATTAACAATGCTAATAATACGGGGTACACGCTGGAAACAGAAGGTGGTGTTTCCTTCATCTGGGCAACGGATCTTTCTACCGGAATGAAACTGTACGATCATGTTGTGGAGGATCTCACTCCGGGCGGTAATGTTCCGCAATCGGCCTTGATGGTGGGCAACAATGGTATCATATACGTGCATTTGACAGAAGACAACATTGCGGCATTTTCCGACGACGGTACGCAATTGAATTTACTTTGGCAGACAGGAATAACCGGCAATGCCCCCTTCAGTTTAATGGCATCCGGTGCCGATGGATCTGTATATGCACCAAGCGGTGGTAAGATCATTCGTTTAGATGGTTTGACAGGCGCACTGCTCAATGAATCGGTTTCCATAACACAGGGCGGCTATTTTATTCCGCGTATTACTGCTGCCGGCAACGGAATGATTTACGTGACCAATGGTGAACAGTTTGTTTATGCATTCGATCAAAGCCTGAACTTAATATGGTCTTCCGAGGTAGCCGTCAACAATACCTCCGGAGTCAGCATTGCATCCAATGGTATTGCGGTTGTGGGTGGTAGCAATCAGCTTATGGCCTTTGTTTCGGAGATTCCAAATACAGTGAGTCAAATAGATGCAAGCGAGTTTACTCTTTTCCCCAATCCTGCCCGCGACTTGATTCATGTAAGAGTCGATTCGGATGACTTGGGTGCGATGTATACCATTCGCGATTGTGCAGGCCGTATTGTAGAAACAGGAACGTTTCAACAGAGCATCAACACACTCCGCGTGCCTCAACTTTCAGCGGGAGTCTATATGCTGCATACCGATTCACGCGCAGAAGGCGTGCGGTTCGTAGTGGAATAGACAACACAAACCCACTCAAAATCGTACCTTCCAAGAAGCAGTGATTCGTCTGAAGGGGGGTAATACTATACATTTAATTACCGGCTCATACAAGGCAAGGAAGAATTCACATCGGGGTACGTGCAGTTGCTGAGGTGGAATAATTTTCACCTCCCTGTAACTTTTTTGCAAGTTGTGACACTTACTGCACAAATCCCCCTATGGAGTTAAGCAAGCAAGAACGATTTATGCAGCTCTACTCGCCGATCCATGATCGGTTCGAGCGGTATTGCAAAACGCGTTCGTGTGGCGAATTCCATTTCAAAGACATCATGCATGACACGCTTATCGTAGCCTATGAAAAATTCGACACGTTAAAATCACCGGAGGCTTTTCTATACTTTTTGTTCGGAACAGCAACACGCATTCTATCCAACCACCGAAAAAAGAAGCGTCCCGTTTATACCGATAATTTCAACCGCAACGACCTTGCACTAAACGTCGCAGAAGCCTCGGTAGAACGACAAATCGAAATCCAGCATTTGTATCAGCAACTGGACAAGTTAGATCCTGACACCCGCGATTGCATCATTCTATTCGAGATATCCGGCTTTTCCATCAAAGAAATAATGAC
>JBKCDO010000030.1:0-16416 GCA_046304755.1 Flavobacteriales bacterium | reverse complement strand
GTGAAATCTCTGCACGAATTACAGAGTCCTGCTTCGAACACCTCGATGCTCCGGTCATGCGCTGCGCAAGTTTAGATACACCCATTCCTTTCAATGCTGAGTTAGAGAAGAACTTTCTGGCCAATCGTTATCTCGGTGATGTAATTTCAAGATTAATGCAGTATTAAGCCGCTTTTTACGCTGCGCTTACATAAAAGCACCTCCGACTTTACAAAACTGTAACGGTGCTTTCAACTTGCCTGTACGATTCCTTTTCATTTTCGCCATGCCTATCCATGGAGCATTGGACGAAAAAAACAACTATACCGAACTCGCTACAGAAATAGCTCATTACAGCCGAGCATTGGGGCATCCCGCTCGCATTGCCTTGCTGGTTGAGATTGCCAAAAAGGGCGGTTCAATAAAGGGCGAGGCTATAGAAATTCCCACGATGTCTCAAGCCACAGTACTGCAGCACCTGCGTGAACTCAAGCGAGCCGGATTGATACAAGGTCGGATTTTTGGCGCACGATCGGAATTCAAAATAGACCAGCAAAAGCTGCGGGAGTACGCGGGGCAATTCCATTCGTTCCTTGGCCACTTCACCGAGCTTTAAGCGTTCCTTAAAGCCGAGTTAACAATCGCTTAAAAATAGAATATGAGATTTGCATCCATGTTCAAGTGCATTCTTTTCTGTGCGTCACTTCTGATTCTGGTCTCGGCTACTTGTTTTGCCAATACACCTCCATCCGGTAAAATCATACTCTCCGGTGTGGTGCTGGATGCGGGATCGAATGAACTGCTCACCGGAGCATTGGTGAAAGTGCCGGGAACATCCATCTACACATTTACTGACGAGCAAGGAAAGTTCTCTTTGGAGTTTGCACCTTCCGGTGCTTCGCACGAACTCGAAATCAGTCTTGTTTCCTTCGCTTCAGTGAAGATCAAGATTGAAACCCCCTCCTCTTCCGTTCAGGTTGAGTTGCACGAGAAATAATTAAGAGTCATTTGGTAAAAGTTTTTTGTCGAAAAGGAACTTTTTGCGACTTTTTACGTTAAGTTTGTGTTAAGCAATCATCAACTTAAATTTAACGACATGAAAAAGTCATTGATTCTCACCGCTTTATTTGCCATCACAATTGGTTTTTGTAATGCCCAAACTACACCGATTGCTGTTGACGGTAAATACTTCAATGCATCGGGGGAGCCTTTTACCGGCTCAGCCACCATTGAATTGAATGAAGGTGATGTCGCATCCGTGCAAGAGATTGAGGTCGTTAATGGTCTGCTGCATGGCACTGTGCGTTACTTCAACCAAGAAGGTACATTGACCGAGGTCGGCAACTACTCCCTGGGACTCAAGAATGGCCAATGGCTGCAATACTCAGCGTCAGGATTATTGCTTGGCGAAGCTTACTATAAGCACGGCCAAAAAGATGGTATCTGGACCGTTTGGGATGAAGCCGGTGTGAAGCGTTATCACATGGTTTACAGTCAGGGAAAGAAAGTAGATACCTGGAAAATGTGGGACGAACACGCCAATTTGGTGAGTGAGCGTGTTTATAAAGACTAATTCTGTTGCGTATAATTTATGCGCACCAAAAATGATGGATTCAACAAAGATTCCTTGTTATAATTCCTTTTCATATCGCCGATAAACTCAAAGTAGGCTCCTGCTTCTTCCACAAGTATGTGCCCGGCCGCAGTATCCCATTCCATGGTTGGCCCATGGCGGTAATAAACATCTGCATCTCCGCGGGCTATCAAACAAAACTTCAATGCACTTCCTGCCTTTCGCGTTTCGCTAATGGGATAGTTTTCAAGCACTGCAAGCTCCTCCGCCGAACCATGCGAGCCGCTGCCCACTGCGATCCAATCGGCCGTTTTGCTGTTCGACTGAATTCGTTCAGATTTCAATCCATCATATCGGTGTGCGCCTTGACCCTTAACAGCCCAGTACGTCTCGCCAGTAACGGGAACATGAATAAAGCCCAGAATTGGATTTGCGTTTTCCATTAGCGCCAAGTTTATCGTAAACTGTCCATTGCGTTTGATAAACTCCTTTGTTCCATCCAGCGGATCCAAGCACCAGTAGCGAGTCCATGCACTTCGATCTTCAAAAGACAGCTGTGCAGCCTCCTCCGACATCATGGGGATGTTACTATCCAGCAATTGCAACGCTTCACAGAGAAAATCGTGAGAACGCCGGTCAGCCAATGTCAACGGAGAGTTATCTTCTTTCCATTGAACATCTGCCGCTGATTCGCCTGCATCATAGACTTCCATGATTCTGCGACCTGCCTCTGCAAGCAATGAAATGATATGGTCTACATGCTGAATCATCTTAATGAATCATACCGGCGGCAACGGTATCATTGGTAAATTCATCAATCAGAATGAAGCTACCCGTAGAACGATTTTCCGCGTAAGTATCATAATGAAGCGGTTGGGCCAGCTTCAATCTGATACCAATAATTTCATTCATTTGAATCGTCGTATCGGTTGCCTCCCGTTTCAATCCTGTGTTCACGTCTATGGCGTAGGTAACCTCTTCAATCATGCACTTCAACTGGACACTTCCGTGGCGCAGCAGCAGCTTTCCACGCTGAGCAGCCGGACGCGTATGCAGCCAGCAAATTTCCGCGGCGATTTCTTTACTGGAACGAGGCATGTCGGCCAGTGGCACGATGACGTCGCCGCGACTTACATCGATCTCATCAGCCAGCTCAATGGAAGCTGAAACTCCTGCATCCACGCGGTCAACGGCTGTAAAACCAATCATTGCCCTGAGCACTTTCGAGCGCAATTCCGATGGCAATACAACCACCTCATCACCCACGTGTAAACTGCCCCCGCTCAATCGGCCTGCGTAATGGCGATGATCATCGATTTCATTGGGTCGAGGACGAATGACAGCTTGCACAGGAAAGCGAGCTGCTGAGGCTTTCTCCTCTTTCAATTCGATAGACTCCAACAATTGAAGCACCGTTGGACCATTGTACCAAGGCATCTTGGAAGAACCCTCAACGATGTTATCTCCTTCCAGGGCACTTATCGGTATAAAGTGAAGCCCTTCGAAGTCCATGTTTGCCATAAATGAGCGCAGATCAGCAGTGATAGTTTCATATGCCGATTGGCTCCAGCCCAATAGATCCATCTTATTCACGCACACAATCAAATGAGGAACGCGCAATAAGGAGGCGATGTAGGTGTGTCTCCTGGTTTGTTCAAGAATACCCTTTCTTCCATCTACTAGAACAATCATCGCGTCTGCTGTGGATGCTCCCGTGATCATATTTCGGGTATACTGAATATGACCGGGGGTGTCAGCGATGATGAATTTTCGCAATGGGGTTGAGAAATAGCGATAGGCAACGTCAATCGTGATTCCCTGCTCGCGTTCGGCTCGCAAACCATCCGTAGCAAGAGAAAGGTCGACAAAATCCAACCCCTTCTTCACACTGGATTGCTTGAGCGCCTCGAGTTGATCGTCAAACAGCGCTTTGCTGTCGTATAACAGTCGCCCGATTAAGGTACTCTTCCCATCGTCAACGCTTCCCGCCGTTGCAAAACGCAACATTTTCTTTTGTTTCAATTCGCTCATCCTTGGTAATCAGATTTCGAAGTTAAGGAAAATAGACTGCAGCGCCGCTAACAAGCCGATGCGTTGATTCAAAAACGGATTATTTTAGCCGCCTATTCATTTGAAATCATGAGAGAAATTCAATTTAGAGAAGCGATCTGCGAGGCGATGTCTGAAGAGATGCGCAGAGATGGCTCTGTCTTCCTGCTGGGCGAAGAAGTTGCAGAATACAATGGTGCCTACAAAGCGTCAAAAGGCATGCTCGATGAGTTCGGTCCAAAGCGTGTAATCGACACACCGATTGCCGAGCTTGGATTTTCGGGAATTGCCGTAGGTGCCGCGATGAACGGATTGCGTCCGATAGTGGAGTTCATGACTTGGAATTTCGCCATTCTCGCCGCCGACCAAATCATCAACTCTGCTGCGAAAATGCTGCAGATGAGCGGAGGCCAGTACAATGTGCCAATCGTTTTTCGCGGTCCAAACGGACAAGCCGGACAGTTGGCCGCAACGCACTCGCAAAGCTTCGAATCTATGTATGCGCATGTACCCGGATTGAAAGTCATTACGCCGTCTAATCCATACGATGCAAAAGGTCTCTTGAAAGCAGCTATTCGCGATAATGATCCGGTGGTTTTCTTTGAGAGCGAGAAAATGTATGGTGACAAAGGACTTGTTCCCGATGGCGAATACATTATTCCTATCGGTGTTGCCGATATAAAGCGTGAAGGTACCGATGTGACATTGGTTTCATTCGGAAAAATCATGAAGACAGCCCTCGCTGCAGCTCAGGAATTGGAAAAAGAAGGCATCAGTGTTGAAGTCATTGATCTGCGCACGATTCGTCCGCTTGACATCGACACGATTGTTCAATCAGTAAAGAAAACCAATCGCCTGATTATTTTGGAGGAATCGTGGCCCGTCGCAAGCATCTCCACGGAGATTGCTTACCGAGTGCAGCGCCACGCATTTGATTACCTCGATGCACCTGTTCGCCGTGTGACTCAAAGCGACACGCCGTTTGCGTTCGCTACAACACTCATTGACGCTGCACTTCCTCAAGTAGCCGATGTAGTTCGCACAGCCAAAGAGGTATTGTACCGATAAGGAATTATAAAGTTGAGAAATAAGAAAAGGTGATGGCCACTTAGCGGCGCATCACCTTTTCTATTTTACGGCCTCTCGATGTTTGCACATCCATCAGGTAAGTTCCGGTGATCAGCGGCAAACGCACCAGGCAATTGACCGCTCCCGGACGAAGTGTTTCCACCAATTTACCTTCCATCGTATAGACATTGATCTGCTGAATGAGGTCCTTTCCGGCCTGAACACGCACAAGGCCATTCACGGTTGGGTTAGGCGAGATAGTAAATAGAGCCTTACGCTCTTCTAATCCGATAATGGTTGACTCCACCGATGCTGAAGCCATTTGAACGGGATCCGGACCTTCCTGCCAGTACATTTCTTCGAAAGAATTAATCAATGGATGATCCATCGCAAACATTTCAGCATTCCACTTGGGTGGCAGCGATTGATACCACAAACGAGCGGTTACAGTGACATTGCCGCTTACACCATCCAGTGGCACGTGATAATGAATCTCGTCTGTTCCGGAACCTTCAACACCATTGAATACATTAAAGTTGGGATCGGATGCAGCGGCGCCTACTACCATCGTTGTGTCATAAGCCGGGTGCGTGGTGGAAAATCCGGTTGGTACCAATCGGTTGTCCTTAATCATGTGATGGGCGCGCTCCAACACGGTTGTCACATTACCCATGACATCACCCATGACCATTTCGTAGATCTGAACTTCATTGACATCATCGGTGATTACATCATAGTGAGGCTCCCACGTAGGGTCTTGCCCCTGTACTTCATAGTCCGGATTGATTTTTCCGGAATGGAAAACTTCGTTGCCATCTTCATCTGTGAGTATGAACTCGACAAATGCCCTGCGCGCCGGATAGCCGCTGGGGAGCTTGTGACCCGCGAGGTTGGCAACCTTGACCGTATAGCGCGCTGTATCGCCATCAATCACTCCCTCGGAAACCTGTAAGGTGGCCGAGTGATTTTGTAGATTATCCAAAGTTCTATCGATAACCGTTTGGAAATGATCTTCAGTGGCGGTAATTCCCAATTGATCAATACGGTTTTTCATGAGCTCGAGCATGAAGCTATTCCCTCCGACCAACCAGTGCTGAGCAAACGGCTGACGTCCCGGGAGCCAGTCGTAGCCTGAGGCAATGATAATTGGTTCCTCTGTTTTTGGCATGTGACACGTTTGGCACTCCTGCGCTTGCATGTCCTGAGAATTGTAGGAACTGTTGAGCCACTCGTGGTAGGTAGCTTGTTCAATAAATGTTGTACCCGTAGCATTTCCTTGCAGGTCTGCTGTGTTGGTGACCAAGGAATGGCAACCCGCACAAGATTCAGATTTGCTTGCTTTTGGATGAGCAATGGGCGCTACGCCCACAAAATTCGCCATGATGAAATCCTGCAGTGGCAACCCGTTCTTTTCGATGTTAAATACCGGGCCCCAAATGGTATCGGCGTTGTAATGTTGCTCTCCCGAAAAATATAGACCTACTGTTTCAATTTGTTGCGCATGGCAGGCCATACAACTTACGCCATCACTAGCAAGGGAGTCTGCATCCAGCATTTCGGTGGTGAAAAATTCAACCCCATCGTGGGCCGCTTCAAAGCGCCCCATGGGTGCGTGACAAGAGGTACATTTATTCGTCAGCTCTCCTGCATGACCCGGATTTACAAGCGTCTCGTGTGTTAACTTGGCTCGCCACATAGGGTCTTTTGCTGAATTGGCCATCATCGTTGCGCGCCAATTTTCAGATGGCCCAACGTTTACACCATTGCCATCGACCAATGCTAAGGGTGGGTTGGAGATATCCTGATCTACTCCGTGACAGCCGGCACACCGACCGGACCCCATGAACATATCGCTCATACCGGTTGGCAAATCGCCAATCATTGTGCGGTATTGCCCCAGTTCTTCACCGCTGTGGTAGCCACGCGGCTTTTTCTTTTGATAGGCAGCAGTAAAGAGCAAAAAGACAATAGCTGCAAATGATAACACTTTCAGTTTTGGATTTTTGCCTAAGCGTTTCCCTAGTTTCATACTTCTTCCCTTGGTTTGGAATCTAAATTACAAGCGGCGACATTAAACACCCGAATATCTTCACCAAACGTCCACTTTTTCTATAGCCGTTTGTCCCATGAGGTCGTTAATGCCATCCGCAATTTTTGTTTTTTGATACGATAACTCCTGTTTGAGAGGGCCACTGTCCATTTTCAACACGAGCGTTGTTCCATGAAGCTTCGATTCGCGTGTTTTTTTCCAGATTACCTCGCCAACCACCTCCCTATAACAACGCAACACTTCCAATTCTTGGTAGCGATCCTCCAATCCATTTCGGCGGAGTATTTCTGTGATTACAGTTTTTAGATCGGTATCCGTGTATTTGCGCAGCGACATGATTACAAAGATGATGAGAATCCACTCTCCATTCGAACCAATTTTCCGCGATTAACTTCCCAGGCCTCGAAGTTCATTCCACGGGCGGCAAGCATATCCGGCACCCGGCGAAGCCCTGTATCGGTAATGAAAATTTGACCCATACCCTGTTTCTCCAACCAACTGAGCATATTGTTAACTCGATGCTCATCCATTTTATCGAAGAAATCATCGAGCAATAGAATCGGATTGATTTGCAAGTGTTCACGCAGCATCAGGTATTGAGCGAACTTGAGCGCGAATAAAAAGGTCTTCTGCTGACCCTGACTCGCAAACTTTTTAAGCGGATGTCCGTCAATCAAAAAAGAAAGATCATCGCGATGCACGCCGGCTGTTGTGCGCTCCATTTGCCGATCACGTTTGCGATTATGTTGAAGCAAATCTTCCATGGAAGTATGCTGAAGTTCACTTTCGTATACGACGGAGACCATTTCAGCCCCACCACACAATTCGCTGTAAACGCGATTAAAAACGGAGGTGAACGTGCTCATAAATTTGCTGCGTTCCTCATGGATAAAAGCTCCCCGCTGAATGAGCTGCACATCCCACAATTCGATGAATTCCTCCGGAAAATGAGCATGTCCTGAATATGTTTTCAGCACCGTATTGCGCTGCAGCAAGGCGTGATTGTATGCCACCAATTCTTCCAGATAGGACTTTGACAACTGTGAAATAGTGCTGTCTAAAAATCGGCGTCGCACTTCACTTCCTTCCCAAATCAACTCGATGTCGTAGGGTGTAATGATAATGCAAGGCAACAATCCAATGTGCTCAAGCAAACGTTCATATTCCTTATGATTTCGCTTGAAGACTTTCCGTTGGTTACGCTTGACGGCACACACAATGTGTTCCGGTTGATCCCCTTTGGAAAATTCGCCGGTTATAGCAAATTGCTGCTCGTTGAACGCGATGTTTTGCGAGTCAATGGGATTGAAATAACTCTTGCACGTGCACAAGTAAACGATGGCATCGAGTACGTTCGTTTTACCCGAACCATTCGCTCCTAAAAAACAAACAATGCGCTCCCCGAATTCGAGGTTCAGCTCATGGTAATTTTTAAACTGATAGAGCATCAATCGATGCAATTGGACATCCTTCATGACTTATTAATACTGGTTAATCATGAAATCCATTTGACCATTGGTGAAGGTTACCACCTCCCGATTACGCTCTTCCAAATAGTCATACTCCTGTTTTAACACGAAGAATGCGTCGTCATCATTGTACAAAACGGTTGTCTCGGACTCGAAAAACATGGGCCACCAATTGTCAGTGTCAGCGCCATCGAATGCTATTACTTTACCAAACCACTGATTGTATTCCTTACTGTACATCCTGCAGTAATAGACCATCAACGGGGTACTTCTAATTGCAGCAGCGTATACTGTGTCAATTACAACACTATCAGCAGTTGCGTAATAAGAAGGAGTTTCAATACTACTCAAATAAGCCTTGATTAAATCCAATCGCCCGGCATAAGTCGGAGGCATGCGATTAACCTGATGATTCTTTAGCAAAACACCGTATAGACCATATACGAGCCCTTTGTTGAAGGCAATTTTCTCAATTAAAGAATCTGCTACAGGCTGATGGTGTTCAAGATCGAACGCCACAAGATCAAGCAACAAATTCATGCGCTTGGTCGATTGGGCCTTTCGAAAGAACGCTTCCACATCCTTGCGTTTTCTAAATGGCTGCAAAAGGGAAGCGTAGTCGAGTAATTTGGTTGTATTGAATGCATAACCTTCCTCGTTGTTTGCATTCAAGCGTTTGAGTTCATTGCGCGCCTCGAGTAGGATTTGCGGCAACATGCTCTCATAGTTGTCAGCCTTATACCATCCGCTATCGAGGGCCTGCGCCATCACGCGGTAAATCGGTTCTTCATATTCATCAATGGCAACGAGCTGTTTCAAGTCACTCATGAATGGAGCGGCTAGCTTCACTGAATCCAACAAAAGCCAGTAACTGGCATTCCAGGTGTCGGAAGCAATCGGAGGCTCATCCAGTACGAGTTTAGTGAACGTCCTCCAAGCCTTTTGTGTTTTCATACGCAGCAGTATGGCCAACAAGGCATCCTGATACTCCATGCTATCGCTATTGGCTATAAATTCTTTCGCTACAAAATCAATGCATGCGCTACTCGTATCCAGCGCCAATCCTTCGATTAGCTTGCCGGATATGATCTGTTGCTCTTCGGTTGAAAATCCCTGAAGTGAGTCCAACACTTGCCGAATACGAGGCCCCGCATCACTCGAGAAATCCATCTCACCGGTAATTTCCAACGCCTTTTTGCGGGCAATGCTATCGGTACTCAGCAAGTCATCGAAATAGGCATTGTCGCGGCTTTGAAAATGTGGATAAGGGAAAATCGTATCCGTACTCTGAAACGTTGCAATGGCATGTTCAATCCAAGACGGCAAGCCAAAAACAGAATCATAAGTAGCGATGAGCGTATAGCACGATTTATTGTGGAGCACTGTGGTATGAGCATAACGCCTAACCGAGCCCTGAGCGCCGACAACATAGTCAAATCGTGCATCCGACCCCGACCATTCTTCGTGCTTAGAAATCAACTCCATCGTGCTGCCGATTGCACGCTCGCGTCGTTCCTGTTCAAACGATTCCCTGCTTTCTCCATCGGAGAACTCATGGTAGCGTTGAAAAACTACCATCAAGCCATTGGTCTCACCGCGTTTATTCAACAGAAAACCACCATTTGTTCCATAAGGAGAATGGGGGTCTCGCTGAAGCTCAGGGTTGAACATCATCATCTCGGCCGATATCGCCGGTTTCGCCGGAACAAACGGCAGGTCAGTGGTAAAGCACAACTCATCGTTTCGATAAGTGCTGGACGAAGCTTCAGTCTGTTGTTGAAATTTGATACTCTTGAAAAAGGCATCTACAGCTGATGATTGCTGATGATTAGTGGTGAATGCATAGTAGGCCAGAGCCTTCAAGACCAGTCGCACGTGTAAATTCGATTGGCCATCATTGAGGATTGCATCCAAGGCCGGCAACCCTTGCACGCGTATGAAACTGCTATCGACAACCGAGCAATTACGATCCGCGCAATATGCCCTGAGCAGTCGGCGTAGTTCATAGCGATCTTCATCAATGAACTCAGGATCTTCTATCACGTGTCGCTGAACCAAATAATAGACGCCTTCCGCCGGTAACGCTGCAACAACCTCTAAATCGGGTATAGCCCTAAATTCAATGGCCTGATTGTAAAAAACAGTGCGGCCTTCCATGTTTACACTTAACTCACCATCTGGCGAGGTCCATTCTCGCTTTGGATTGCTTTCAATGGCTATTCCGGTATTTCCAAAAAAATCGGAACCATAGCCTTGTGCTGCCATTTTTCCCGGGGCGGTTAGCTTAAGTATGACGATTTCTTCCGGTAGGATAAGTATGCGCTGACGTCTAAAGTCACCTCTTCGGGTGCGACTGACAATATCGAAACCTTCATATTTACCTGCGCGAATTCGTTCATTGCTCACCACTTCGCCGGCAACGGATTCATAGATTAATCCCTCCACCTCGCTGAGTAATTCGCTATCCTCAAGCCCCTGAAGTGTTGCATACGATTTTAAACGGGTTACCGTAAAACTGGCGCCATTGGCTATATCCAACGAAATCCAGGACTGCGAGTGGTTCGTCACATCCAGTGGATACACTTTTGTGGGCGTATAAAACGTGAGCTGTCCATCAGGCGTCTTGAAAGGCGTGAACGTGCGACTGCAAATCTTCGATTCATATGCCTTGCGGCGTTTGGCGTTTCGCTGCCCTTTACTGATTGGTTCAACATTATAGCCCATTCTGCGCAGTCGCTCGATAGCACCAAACTCTCCTGGAAGGTGAGCGCATCCCATGGCGGCAAACGTGGTAATTCCGGCTTTCATAAGACTGTCGAGCGTCTGCACGAACACGCCACTGCGTTCATCAAGGATGTACTTTCGGAAAGCAGCTGTTGTTGTCAAGCGATTGAGTGAATCCACCAAATCCAAATCTTGGTTGCGATAGGCGGGCTCCAACTGCTGTTGCAATTGGTTGATCTCCATAAAATCACGGCTGCCCCATTGAGGCTCATTCATTTCGGTGTACTCCGCAAGTGTTGCCTTCAACAAAAAAGCATCGGATTGATCGTATGTTTCAAGCCCTATCGTTGACTTACCCAGCTTTTTAGCTGTTTGGTAGATGTGCATATCCAGCCAGGTATCTTCTTGGAAATCTGCCTCTCCCTCTTCACCACTAAATCGGAACAAGAAATAATTCAATAATTGAGGATCATTGGATAATGCATCACTCAGTCTGGAAGGCAGATCTGCATCAATTCTGTAGTTGCCCACAAGGGCGGGCAACGGCGAATCATAGGCCATTTCATCATATTCAAAATCGAGGTCAAAATCTGAGGCCAGCCAATATGGCGAAGCCGGATCATTGTGAATAGCCTCCAGCCAAGACTCCGGTTCCAATTCCAACGCCACGGCATCTACCGATTCCAGTGCATCATAAAAGGGATCTCCCAGCTGAAATGCCAGTTTACCGCTGATGTGCATGGTGCCGTAGAGATAAGAAGCTTCATGGGATCCCGGTGCAGTCACTTTCCACAAGAGGCTTTGGTAGCGCTGCTGAGAGCAAACGGCCGATGACATCAAGACGGCGACAACGACCGATAAATAGCGGCTTATACCCATGGATTTTTTTTCGCAGGAATTCAGCGATTGTGCTTGACCCGACGGCCAAAAATAATGCGGGTCAGGAGCTATCTGCATAGAAATGTTCAAGTTGAACTGAATTCGTTTATTTTTGCGGCCGCGTAATATTGAAAATATGTCAAAAGAAGAAACTAAAAAAGAGGAAACACTGGTTGACATTCAACAAGTGGCTTCAAAAACGGAAATGTTTTTTGAAGAAAACCGTAAGTCTATTACCATTGGTATGAGCGCTATTGTTTTAGTGCTCGGTGGTTTTTTCGCCTACCAATTCCTCTACAAAAAACCCAAAGAAGTTGAGGCTTCCAACGCCGCTATTCGCGCTGATTTGTTGGTTGAAATGGACTCTCTGCGCCTCGCTGTAATGGGAGATGCCAACTTTGAAGGTTATGAAGCAATCGCAGCGAATTACAGCGGAACTAAGGTAGCAGACCGTGCCCATTTCTGGTGTGGTGTTTACTACCGTGATGTTGCTAAGGACTACACAACAGCACTCGATCACTTCAAGCAAGTGGGCTTCAGCGACGAGGCGCTCAGCGTTGAGGTAACGGGTTGCATCGGCGACATGTATGTAATGAATAATAACCTCGAAGAAGGAGCTTCTTGGTTGGAAAAAGCAGCCAAGCAGGCGAATAACAGTGCAAGCCGTGATTTCACCGGACCGCTGTACAACTTAAAAGCAAGCAAAGTATACATGGAGTTGGGTCAGGATGAAAAAGCCATTGCCCTGCTTCAATATGTGGTCGACAATTACGAAAAGCGCTCAACCGAATATGGTGAGTCGGAAAAACTGCTCTCCTACCTGAAGGCTAAGGAGTAAGGCATGGCCACTACGAATTTATCGGCTTACGAAAAAGAACACCTTCCCGATGCTCGCTCGATGCGCATCGGGATTGTTGTTTCTGAATGGAACGAAACCATCACCTCCAACCTTCTCAAAGGATGCGTTGAGGCGCTCACCGACTGCGGCGTTCCTGAGCAACGGATTATGGTCGCACATGTACCGGGAAGTTTCGAGCTTGCGCTAGGTGCTCAATTGCTATTGGAGAATCAATCGCTCGATGCCGTTGTTTGTCTGGGCTGTATCATTCGCGGTGAAACCGCCCATTTTGATTTTGTAAGTCAAGCCTGCGCACAGGGCATTCAATCCACGTCACTCAAGTTTAGTAAGCCTGTCATTTTCGGAGTGCTCACCGATGACACCGAAGAACAATCAATCGCGCGAAGCGGCGGTTCAAAAGGAAATAAAGGGACGGAAGCCGCCATCACCGCCATCAAAATGGTGGGGTTGAAACGCGAGCTAGAGCAAACTTGGTAAACGTATTTCGGTTAGACCGTAACCTCTTGGAACGACAATTCTTCTTTACCCTTCTTGGTAAGACGATACCCTGAGTTATTCTTGTTCATGATATAGCCATCCAAATAAAGGTTAGCTACACGTTCTCCTAATTGGGCACTGCGCGTCGAGTGGGCGTCATCGTGTTCGATGCGACTCCAGAAGGCAGTTTCCAATTGACTCAACTTGATGAGTTCGTTCTTATTATTCCTCTTGTAGGTTTGAATGATATCGAGAATGACGTAGTCGTACTTGTCCAGAAACATGTGCAGAAAAAGGTTGCAGGTTAATTAAGCAGCGTGTTAACGCGGGGCTAATATAAATTCAACAATTACCCTGCTCTGTGGGTAAGTCGAAACCTTTTGCTGACAACTTTTCAACCTCAGAAAACAGGGTGATTTTTCTGCCTGAATGAAAGTACAGAACACATCAACTTAAACACAAACTCGTTTTGCTTACCTTGCATCACGATTGGCGAGCCACTGCCGAGCCGCAATACATTTCGACATGAAACAACTTTCACTTCTTCTCGCCTGCGCTGCTTTCACTCATGCACAAGCGCAAATCACCATTAACAGTAATCACCTGCCCAACGATGGCGATCTTCTTTTCGCTCGCGCAGCAACTTTTCTTACCGATGTCAATCTTGAAGATACAGGACCGAATCACACCTGGAATTTTGGATTTGACGTGCTCGAAGCCGGCGCATTGAATGCAGGAACCGAATGTGTAGGCCTGGGATCACTCTCCTTGGTTGATCAGGTTATTTTCAATAATCCATTCTTCAATCCAGATTACGATTCCGATTTCGGTGTAGGCACAGAGTTGATTGATAATCCAATCATCACCATCGAAGACGCCTATCAAATTTACAAGAACAGCGGCGGAGTGTATGCCATCACCGGAATCGTTGCTACGGTGAGCGGTGTGCCGCTCGCCTCTCAATACAACGACCGTGACATCATCTATGACCTTCCACTCACCTATCCGGGAAGCGGTAACTCACACTCTGTGCTTGCCCTTGAAGTGCCTACCTTGGCCTATTATGGCACCGATCAATATCGAGACTATATCGTGGACGGCTGGGGCACCATCAACATCTATGATCAAAGTTTCGATGTGCTAAGAGTGAAATCACACGTTACAGGATTTGATTCAGTCTTTGTTTCGTTTAATGGATTCGAATTCGGACTTCCTCTACCGAAAGACATCACCACCTATCAATGGATCAGCACTGAATACAAAGTGCCTATTTTGGAAATCATCTCTGATGCCGGCGGATTCGGTGGTGGTCAACTGCAAGTCCAAACTGCCGATATCTACCAGCCGTCTTCCATAGAAGAATTGCAGAAGAATACACTAGTGGTGTTTCCCAACCCGGCCGAAAACACTATCACGCTTTCTCAGAATGGTTGGGTAGAAATCTTCAATATGCAAGGACAGCAAGTGTGGTCGGGTAAGGTTGCGGAAAATCAATCCATCGACATCTCCCCATTTGCATCGGGTGTATACTCGCTGCGTTTACGTCGGGAAGCAATTGAAACAACCTCGCGATTCGTGAAGAAATAAGCGATTAATTTCCGCAAGGAAAATCGGAAGATCCGTTGGGATCACAAAAATTCAACCCGGCAGTGTACTCGCTTTGAACAAGTGCGCGCAGATTTCCGGAGTTCGGCTGATTATTGTTGTCAAATGCAATCAGCGGAAGTCCAATCAGGTTGCGCGTGCCGCGTGATGCAAATAATCCGATGCCGTTGTTTACGTTGGTATAAATCGGACGCTCTTGCGCTACACCCGTTGAAGGAGTATTCACCTCGATATACGATTTCAAATCGTCATTGCCCATGGTGAGCATCAAATCGAAACACTCCGTGCGTTGTTGCTGTGTATCGTAAGTCCCTATGATGCGCCGAATCTTCTGGTCGGCCTCAAGGTTGTTTTGAAGGAACGAGAAGAAACCGCGGGCATCAAATGTAATCTTGAGTAATTCGCCCGGATTGATCTCTGTCTCGTTGACACTTCCGAGATAATAATCCAAAAACTTTGTTTTCACCTCGGGTTCGCCGGTCCAATCAGCATTGGGGTACTTCATTTCTGTGTAATGGAAGCGCAGGCGCGCATCATAAATATTGGCGTTGGTAGCTGCATTCCAACGCACCGCCACTTCAGAGGTGTAATTGAATCCGCCATTGGTGGAAACGGATGCCATGATGAATGTGGCATTTTGCTGAGGTGTTAACCACGAAAAACTGCCATAGCTCACGACTTGAGTGGAAGCTGAAACTTCGCGGCCATCCTTAAACTCCAGAACAATTCTATACTCGGAATTCTGATCAAGCCCCGGAGCCGATGGCACGAAGTAATACATCGTTTGCTCCGGTCCGTAGAAAATCCCATTCATCTGACGATTGCTGATAGTTGTTGACGTGAGTTCATATTCTTCCACAACATTTCCGTCCACCACGCGCTGTACCTTCTTTGTTACAAAATCCTCATCCGCGTATTCCGAGCTGTCGCGAATTGCTGCGTAGAGATTATTATCGCCCTCACCCAAGAAAGTACGGTTGATTTTAATCCACTGCGTATCCTGCACTGTAATCTGATTGTCGCCGTTAAAGTCGGGATCCAACAAACCGAAAATGACTGTAGTGTTTTGATAAGGTGCATTCAAATCCACCTCAGTTTCGCATCCTGCGAAAAGGGTAACAATCAGCGCAAAAGCAAAAATCCGTTGAATCATTTCCGTGTTTTTTTTACGGTAGCAAAAGTATTGGAAAGCCACCCAACACCTCACCCCTTTTTTTCATATACTCATACAACTATGAACGCGTTAACCCCAGCAGGAATTGAAGGGTGTCAACTCCATCGGCATAATCATCCAGCATTGGACATTGTGCTTTACCAAAGGGAATGTCGGTTTGACTGACGACACACTGAATTTCTTCTGCTCGCTCGGCTATTTGCGACCGCACGGTGCCCTCATCCTCGTAGTACTCGTAATAAATACTTCCGGTCGGAGCTGCCAGCGCGGTTTCCTGCTTCAACAACAAAAAGCCATTATCCAATAATTGCTCATTGTTGAGCAGCCACACCGCCTTATTGTAATCGTAGTTGTTGGCATATTTATGATGATAAATGATTTCCGACCACGGGAAAACCGCATTGAAAAAACGGTTGAGGTCGAACCCATTGGGCAAATAGAGTTTCGAGACATTCCGACAACCCAGTCCGAAATAGCTAAAAATGTCATCCGCCAACGAATGCAATTCTG
>JBKCDO010000029.1:0-5566 GCA_046304755.1 Flavobacteriales bacterium | reverse complement strand
TGTGCGCATTGCGCGTACTTACGCCGCGAACTTCACGAGTGCTGATGACTCCTACACGCAAACCTGCACCGTAGTGCACCGTGTAGCCGACTTCGAAGCACCCGTTTTTGTAGGTGCTCCGAGCAATGCAACATACGAGTGTATCGATGAAGTGCCTGCTCCTTCAACTTTATCCGCTCAAGACGAGTGCGGAGGCGCTGTTGAAGTGACGCTATTCGAAAATGCTTCGTCAATTGACGACACATTGGTGTGTAACGATATCACCGCTCCGGATGCGCCGGGCAATATTGCCAATTACTCACTTTGGCTCGATAGTATCAATGTCGTTGGATTGCCTGTTCGTTACAACTGGTCCGGTTCACCATCCTTGGTATTCAGCTCGAATGGCGAAGCGCGCCTGGTGGGTGATGTGTATGCTACGAATGGCTCAGGTTACGGTTGGCACGTCGATATCACACTTGCTGACGGTGTTAACTGGGAGGATTGGAGCGCTGACGGCGGTATGCCTCACATGCCACCGGCCGGTAACCTCCACTTTGATTGGTCATACTACAAGTTGGTTGCGGTTATTTCACGTTTGGAAGGTTTGGGTGCCCTCGCCGGCAGCCAGCTGTTGCTGACGCACAAGCCTGCAAACTATTCTATGGGATTCCAGTTCGGCCAGGGTGCTACAAGTCTGGATGCTTCATACGGTGGTAGCGGTTGGTTCTTCTATGAGGGCCATGTGAATCGCCAATCTATTAGCGGGCACGGTGACGTTTTCGTAACCATGGGCTGCGAAGAGCCAAACCACCCGAATGTTTTGTGTAGCCAGACCATCGAGCGTCGTTGGGCTGCTATTGACAACTGCGGAAATGCGGCTTACCATACACAAATAATCACGGTTGATGATAACACAGCTCCTGTGTTCTCGAACTGTCCAGCCAACGTGACCGTTCAATGCGCGGCAGACGCACCTGCTATGGTTGATCCAAGCACACTTGTTGCGACAGACAATTGCGATGGTCCGTTGACTGTTTCATTGTTCTCATCGGATACGACCGGAACAATTCCATGTAACTACACTATTACGTATACTTACGAAGCGTCGGATGTTTGTGATAACCGCACAAGCTGCTCTTATTCCGTTACCGTTCATGATGATGTAGCTCCTGTGATTGCTACTCCTTTTGATTATACCGTGGAATGTAATGAGGATGTATTCTTTGAAGCAGCAACTGCTACAGACAATTGCTCAGGCAGCGTGAACGTTGCAGAGACGGTTGATACGGCTGTAGTTGGCTGTGTAATCACCTACACACGCACATTCTTTGCTCTCGATGGTTGCGGCAACGAGTCTTCAACTACTCAAACGATCACCGTTCGTGATACGACCAATCCAATTCTGGAAGTTCCTGCTGATGAGGAATACCAATGCTTCGATGATGTGAATTATGAGGATGCAACAGCAACTGATAACTGCACCGATAGCTTGAACATTATTGAGGATCGTCAAATAATCAATAACGGTGTTGATTGCGAATACACAATCATCCGCACGTTCAGCGTATCGGATGATTGTGGTAATACGACAATTGCTATTCAAACAATCCAAGTGAAGGATACGATTAATCCAAGCTTCACGAACCTCGCCGGTCCATACAATGTGGAATGTGATCAGGTGTATGCAGCGGAGTGGACGAATCCTGCAGCTTCAGATAACTGCGACGATGAGTTGACCTATTCTTACGAAGATGAAACCGGTTCAGGTGGTTGCTACGGAACTATTCACCGTACGGTGACCATCCGTGACAACTGCGGTAATGCAACAACACAGACGTTCGTGATCTACATCGTGGATACAACCGCTCCGGTGATTGTTTCAGTTCCTGCTGACATGACAGTTGAATGCAGCGACGGTCCCATGGTACCGAACACCGGTGATGTTGTTGCAACAGACAATTGCGGCGACGCATCAGGTCAAACAGCTTATTCAGTCTATGCTGAAGGTGGTAACAACGTTGTAGAAATCAGCGTTGATATCGACACTACTGCGGGTTCTTGCCAAGGTAGCTACACCATTACTTGGACTTGGACAGCAACTGACTTCTGTGGTAATGAATCAACGGATGTTACTACTATAACCGTTGTAGATACAACAGCTCCTGAGTTCATCAGCACTCCGCAAAGCATCACAATCGACTGCAGCCAGGATCTTCCTACGGTTGACGTTGTAATTGCAACGGACAACTGCACCAGCACTCCAATTGTGGCAATTGCCTCTGATGTGACCGTTCCGGGTAACTGTGCAAACAACTATACTGTTGAACGTACCTATGTTGCTACCGACAATTGTGGCAATAGCGCCGAGTTTGTTCAGTACATCTATGTAGAAGATCAGGTCGATCCAATTTTCAATGGAGAAAACACAGCCTATTACGAATATGAGTGTGGTTCAATTATTCCTTTAATTCAGCCTATCGCAGTGGACAACTGTGACCAAGTACTTGAATACAGCCATGTGGATGATCTTTCAGGCACTGCATGCAATCAGGTTATCACACGCACTTGGACAGCTGCAGATGATTGCGGACGCACTTCTTCATTCGTTCAGACGATTGCGATTAATGACACTGAAGGTCCGGTAATCACTGCGGATGCTAACATTTCTTTGCCTTGTGATAATTACGATGCGTTAGATGCCAGCGTAAGTGCGTTTGACGTGTGCTCCGGCGTTGTTCAAGTAACTTATTCAGATGAAGTTGTAAGCGGAGGCTGCACCGGTAACGTTATTCGTACCCTTACTGCATTAGATAATTGCGGTAATGTGTCGACTACAGAGCAAATTATTACGTTAACAGATGCAATTGCTCCTGAAGCGACTGTGGCCAATGTTGAAATCACAGTGGAGTGCAGCGATGAAATTCCTGCTTATGCGCCTGTTTGGAGCGACAACTGCACCAGCGTTGACGAATTAATCAAAGAGATGACTTCACAACAGAATGGTTTTGGTTGCAGCTTGCAAATTGTAGAAACCTACACTGCAAGAGACCGTTGTGGTAATGTTGGTTATGCGTATCGCACCATCAACGTGGTGGATACCACTGATCCTCAATTGCAAGATGTTCCTGCCAGTGTAACCATCGACTGTAACGATGATATCCCTGCTGTTGCAACGGTAACTGCCACGGATAACTGTGATACCAGTGTGATCATTTCTGTTGAGGAAAGCACTGTTCCTGGCAACTGTCCACAGAACTATTCAATCGAGCGCATGTACATTGCTACCGACTGGTGTGGTAATGCGGATACTGTTCTGCAGATTATCAATATCGTTGATACAACCGCTCCTATCTTCAATGCAGATAACGAGTCTATCTTCAATTACACTTGTCCTGAAGTTTCAATCGGACAACCAGCTCCGGTGGTTACACCGGAAGCCGTTGAAGATTGCGGTCAGGTTTCATTGACTTATTCTGATGTTGAGTCAGGTACATCGTGCAACCGTACAATTGTTCGTACGTGGGAGGCAGCTGATAACTGTGGTAATGTCGAAACCTTCGTTCAAAACATCACTATCTCTGATGTAGTAGGTCCTGTATTCGAAGGTCCAAACAACGTTTCAGCTCCTTGCGATAACTACGGTGGTATCATCGATGTAACTGCAACTGACAACTGTTCGGGTGTTGTTGCTGTTTCGATTGCTTCAGAAAGCATCAGCGGAAGCGGTTGCTCACGTGTGGTAACGCGCACTTACAGTGCCGTTGACGGTTGTGGCAACGCATCAACTTTTGTTCAAACGATTCAGTTGACAGATGATATTGCTCCTTCAGTTACAAATCCTCCGGTAGCTGTTACACGTGATTGCAATCAATCAATTCCGGTTTACACTCCAAACTGGACAGATAACTGTGATGGCTCTTTGACAACTGATTTCGATGAAACGGCATTTACAATTGGATGCACTACCGTTATTACACGCATGTACACTGCTACAGATGACTGTGGCAATGCAACAACTGTAAATTACGTTGTAACGCTTGTTGATACTACAGCTCCAACAGCATCGAACATTACGCCAAACTTCACGGCTGAGTGCTCTCAGTTCGGTGGCGTGACAAGTGTTACGGATCCGACCTTCACGGACAACTGCGGAAGCCCGATAACTGTTGTTGAAACTTCTTCTGAAGTTACTGTAGGTTGCGATCGTATTATCACGATTACATGGACGGCTGAAGACCAGTGTGGAAACGAAGCTTCTGTGAGCACTGTGGTGACTCTCGAAGACAACAGCAACCCAACGTTTACCTCTGTACCTAACGGTGGCACATTCAGCTGCGAGCAGGGTATCAACTTCGGTCAGGCAACGGCTGAAGACGCTTGCAATGACGTGTTGGTTACGCACAGCGATGCAACTTCAGCGGGTGCATGTGAGAATTCTTACACGATTACCCGCACATGGATTGCGACGGACGCTTGTGGAAACGTATCGAATGCTTATTCTTACTACACTGTAGTTGACAACACAGCACCATACTTCGTTTCAGTGCCTGCAGAATTGGTTCTTGGATGTAATGTGGAATTGGCTAACCTGCCTGTAACTACGGCTACCGCTGCTGACAACTGTGATGGTTCGGTGGAAGTGACTTACGTGGACATCTTGGTTTCTGCTGACAATTGTGATCGCGAGTACCTGCGTACGTTCACCGCTACTGACAACTGCGGTAATACTGAGACTGCTACACAAGTAATCACTTCTTCGGATAATGAAGAACCGACATTTGCCGGCGCTGCTGATATCGATGTTGCTTGTTCTGACTTCACAGAAGGCGGTGTTTATGTGACTGCAAGTGATAACTGCGGTTCTGCTACGATCACTGTATTTGGTGGTGACTTGGAATTGTCAAGCAGCGCTTGCCGCACGATTCAGCGTCAGTATGTCGCTATCGACAACTGCGGTAACGATGCTTACTTCACACAAATCATTCACATCATCGACACTGAAGCTCCTGTTGCTAGCCCGGTTGCTCCTGCTGTTCAATACAGCTGCAACCAGACTTGGGAACCTGCAACAGTAAACTTCACAGACAACTGCGATGGTAATTTGACTGTTGTTTCAAACGTTCAAACTACCGACTTGGGTTGCACTGTGATCCACGCTTACAGCTGGATCGCTACTGATGCATGCGGTAATTCGACTACTGTTAGCCAGACTGTAACCATCGTTGACGATATCGCTCCTGTAATTGACGATGCTAATAGCGAGCAAACAGTGTCTTGCAATGAAGTTGTTGAATTCGCTACTCCAACTGCTACTGATTTGTGTGCCGGCGTTGTGCCTGTGACTGTTGCAGTAGTAACTGAAGGTGACGATTGCAACCGTACCACTACAACGACCTTCCGCGCGGAAGATGGTTGTGGTAACAGCTCAGAAGTGACGCACATTGTTCACTACGTTGACGAAGCCGGTCCGGTTTGGTCTGCAGGTAATCAGGTGAACTTCACTTACGAGTGTGGAACTACGCCTGCTATCGTTGAGCCAATTGCAACGGATAACTGCAACAGCATTACCTACAGCCATGTTGAT
>JBKCDO010000028.1:0-2802 GCA_046304755.1 Flavobacteriales bacterium | reverse complement strand
GCGCTGAATGGTGAACTGGAGCAGCATATTTCAAGAGAAACCTTGCGCGGGCTTCACTATAAACTTCCCATTCGTCATGCGCTGCTCGCGCTGCGTCAATTCGGCTTGCTCGTAGTCTGTTTAATCGGAACGCTTTGGTTTGATGCATGGTGGGCTTGGTTGCCGCTTGCTGTGTTGCAAGGACTAACCATTTTCAACTTCACGGTATTGCTGCACGAAGTTTTGCATCGCGCTGTTTTCAATGATCATCACCCGCGTATCGAACGATTGTTGGCGCTGCTCTATGCTATTCCCTCCGGTATTTCGCCAACACAATTCACGCGCTGGCATCTGGATCATCATGCCGAACTGGGGTCCATGGATGACCCGAAGCGGCATCACCTTTCACCCAAACAAAACAAGCGGTTTGTGAAATTGTTATATGCCACTCCCTGGCTGTTTGTTATATACTTCCGTGCTGCAGCCAAAGAAAGCGCAACCTATCCCGCAGCAATTCAACAGAAGATCCGTCGCGAGCGATTGCTAACCATCGGAGCACATCTGCTCACCATAAGTGCACTGCTCTTCGCCTATGACGTCACCATGTTCATCAAGGCTTATTTGATTCCCGTGTTCTTCATCTTCCCGCCGGCGTTCGCACTCAATCGTTTGGGACAACACTACGCCATCAACCCTGCTGACCCTGCGCAGTGGAGTACGCTGATGGTTTCACATCCCATTTGGAATTGGATATTTCTTTATTCTAATCTTCATCTGGAACATCACTACTTCCCCGGAGTTCCGTGTTACCATCTTCCGCAGTTGCAACGGGAGCTTAGCGGATTTTATGCCTCAAAGAAAATGAAGCCGATGACCTATGGTAAGCTCGTTCGCGGCTGGATACTGCACAATCAAGCGCCTCATTCCAAGTGGGCGGTTGGTTAGTTGCCTGTCCAAGTTCAGCCGATAAAAAAATTAGTCGATGACAAGCATCGTTCTATCTTCGTAAAAACAGTCAGTCATGAAATTCTTAAAATACCTGCTATACGGTTTATTGACCATTGTAATTCTCTTGCTTGGTACAGGGTTATTTCTATCCAAAGCGTACACTGTTTCCCGCACTGTCACCATCAACCGTGTGAAGACTGAAGTATATGATTACGCTCGCATGCTGAAGAACCAACATGATTACAGTGTGTGGTGGAAGATGGATCCCAATCAGGTAACTACGTATACCGGCGAGGACGGCGCCGTGGGTTTCATTGCTGCCTGGAAGAGCGAACTCGATTCGGTGGGGTCGGGCGAAGAAGAAATTGTGGCCATGCAGGAAGGCGAGCGTATTGAATTCGCCTTGCGTTTCTTGGAGCCCTTTGAGTCGCAAGCAAAAAGCGCGATGCTCTTCAGCGCTCCCGATAGCGCAACGACTCAACTTACCTGGACATTCGACGGCAATATGGCGTACCCTTTCAACGTCATGCAACTCTTCATCAGCATGGAAGACATGCTGGGTAACGACATACAAGAAGGTCTGCAAAACATGAAAGCCATTCTCGAGAAAGAAGGTGCTTCATCGAGCAAGCAAGGACTCCCGAACTGGCAATGGTCGGATGACGGATGGAGATGGACGCAGGCGAGGCCGAAAGGGGAAGGGTGTTGAGAAGGGAGCAGGGCGAGTGATCAATACACTATTTCACTAATCACAATTTCCTTTGATGTTTAAAATGTTTGTATCTATTTAGGCATCCCAACCTTTCTCAGTATAATTCATTCATCCACTGTGTATTCATATACTTTATAGAAGAGTGTGTCAGAAGTATTTGTTTGAAGGTCTAAAACTTTTATGAATTCATTAATCTTAAAAGTAATTACATATCCAAAATCGAGGTTTGTATCACCAGGAATAAAACATTCAATTTTTACGTGATCTCCATTATGAAGTTCATATGGCTCCAAGTAGAATCCGTCAGAATAACCAGGAGAGATATTCCAATAAAATCTTGGCTCACCGTCATTTACAGTTGTAATAAATCCACATCCCTGAAGAAATTGATTTCCGTATAAACTGATTCCTGGTGTTTGTGTTTCTTCAATTATAATTCTACCAAAAAGTGGAACTGGTGGAAAAGTATCGACTACTGTGGTATCTACGATAACTGTATCAACGACTATTGTATCTTCAAATAAAGAGTCTACAATAATACTATCTTGTGGATTGTCATCAGGTGGTGGTTCCGGAAGAAAGTCTTCTTGTTGACAAGAGGAAATAATGCTTAAGAATACTAGTACGAGAAAGTAATTGATTTTTTTCATTTTTTTTTAAAATTTAGTTGCGGAAATTGGAATCGAACCAAATGTCTTCAGCTTATGAGACTGACGAGGAAACCTGTTTCGCTCTGCAGCCCAAAGGCTTTTCGGTTCCGCCCGTTTTTTTTTGATTGGTTTCAATCCAATGCAGTTACGTGAAAATCTGACGTTTCTGCATAACAAAAATAGACAAGTTGTGTAATGACACAACTATAATTTGCAGAAGCAGAAGCAACAAACAAAGAATGGATAAAACCATCATGGCAAGATAGCCAACGCTAAAGTCAGCCCCTCCGGGGCTGTTTTGCACACGACACTGCTTTCGGCTATTGACAGTTGGCCCCTCCGGGGCCTTGCCATAATGCACACCAAAAAGAACAATACAGAATTAAGGCAATACACCCTTCGCCCGGCCCCGGAGGGGCCAACTTTCAATAGCTAATTGGCACACTAGAAGGGAAACAGCCCCGGAGGGGCTGACTTTACAAAAGCGAAATGCCGATTTTACCTTGACTCGCT
>JBKCDO010000027.1:0-14044 GCA_046304755.1 Flavobacteriales bacterium | reverse complement strand
TGCGCGAGGCTTTTTCTGCGTTTCATCAAACACGTTATTCCGCATATCCGGGAATAGCTGCGCTCAATTGCCGAAACGATGCTACTGCTCGTGATTCCTTTGCGCCATGAGCACGTACACGCAGATTTTATATCAGGTCGTTTTTAGCACGAAGTATCGTCGCAAGACGTTGACGAAGCCCGGCCGCGAACAATTGTTTCGGTACATCTGGGGCATCTTGCAGAGCAGGCGTTGCAAGTTGTTTCGCATCAATTGCGTGGAAGACCACATGCATATCGTTTTTGCGTTGCATCAGTCGGTGGCGCTGGCGCAATTGGTTCAAGACATCAAAGTGGGCAGTTCGCTTTACATCAAACGCAACAAGTTGTTTCCACAGTTTACGGCATGGCAAACGGGATATGGCGCATTTACATATGCAGCGGGTGCGCGCAAAAATTTGATTCGATATGTCATGAATCAAGAGGCGCATCATGCGCGCAAGAATTTTAAGAAGGAGTATATAAAGTTGTTACGCGAGCAGCAGGTGGAGTTTGAAATCGAGCGGTTGTTTGAAGAGGAAGGCGAGCGTGATGAATGTGAAAGCGGGCGTCATATCCGAACTTCGCTCGGATAATCCTAAAGTCAAGCCCTGCGGGCTTGGGAGATGCGCCGCTCTCTCAACTCCGAAGCCCGAAGGGCTTCACCTTCCATACCTCCGGGCGCAGCCCGGAGGGAAAAGGGGCGCCCCCGGTGGGAGAAAGGCGCCGCTCGGAAAGAGAAGGCCGCAGCCCGAAGAGAGAAGGGAAAATATAATCGAGCAAGTCAGCCTTATCCGACGAAGCTCATCATGCTCAAAGGCTCTATTCGATAGGCATCTTATACACGTACTTATACTTCACCTTCTGCAGCATCACAAACATCACAGGCACCATGATGAGCGTGAGGAAGAAGGAGAATACCACACCGTAGATAATTGCTACCGACATCGGCTTCCAAAACGCTACGTTGTCGCCGCCTAAGTAGAAGTTCGCGTCATACGTCGAGAACCAGTTCACGAAGTCGATGTTCAATCCGAAGACCAACGGCACCAATCCGAGGATGGTGGTGATAGCCGTAAGCATTACAGGACGTAAACGTGTCGCGCCCGATTCAATCGTGATGCGCTTCAATTCCGACCAAGGAAGATGTGACTCTTGAGGTATACCGAGCTCCTCTTTTCGGCGGTCAATCAACATGACGGTGAAGTCAATCAATACAATCGCGTTGTTGACTACTACACCCGCCAGCGAAATGATTCCAAGCATCGTCATGACGATTACGAAGTCTTGACGGAAAATCACCAACCCGAGGAATACACCAATAAACGAGAAGAGAATCGAGAACATCAATACCATCGGTGTGCTGATTGAGTTGAACTGACCAATCAACACGAGCACAACACCAACTAACGCAATTATCAGCGCCATCAACAAGAAGGACATTTCCTTCGCCTGCTCTTCTTGCTGACCGGTAAACGCAACCGTGCTATTACCGTTGGCTTCGAATCCTACCATTTCTTTCTTGATTTGATCCACCACCTCATTCGCATTGTAGCCGTCAAGCACGTTCGAGTAGATGGTCACAACACGATCCATATCCTTGCGCTTCACCGCACTGAAGGTGTCTGATTCCTTGTAGGAAGCAATCGCACTAACGGGAACCTGGACAATGCGACCGGTGGTCATGTCCCGGTAAGTAATTTTCTGGTTGAGAATTTTTTCAGCACTGTTGCGCTCTTCCAGCGGGAAACGCAAATTGATTTTATGGTCGTCTTCACCGTCTTTAAACGTGCTGACTTCACGGCCATACAGGGATGAACGAATGGCATCACCGACTTGATAGATGCTCAAGCCATAGCGACGCGCACGTTCAACGTCAACCTCGATAGGAAGTTCAGGCTTGTTCTTGTCGACATCGATTTTTAGTTCCTCAATACCTCCGATGTACTTCGTTTCAACAAGCTGCTTCACACGTTGCGCCGTAATCAGCAATGAATCGTAATTGTCGCCGCGCACTTCGATGTTGACGGGCGGACCTTGCGGTGGACCCATTTCACTCGGACTCACAATGATGCTCGCGTCCGGATACTCTTTCAATCGCGTACGCAAATTGTTCATCACTTCCGTCGTGCTCACATCGCGTCTCAAGCGTGATTCAACGAACGATAGTGTAATGCGTCCCTTGTGTGGTGTGTTCTCCAGTGAAGGTCCTTGCTGCGGATCCGAGGTTCCGTTACCGACGTTGGCAATCACCGATGAAACGAGGAAGTTTTTGTTCTTGTCACGGATTGATGGGTCTTCGTATTTCGAAACTTCATCCAAAATGACATCTTCAATTTCCTTGGTAATGCGATTCGATTCTTCGATGTTCGTTCCAATCGGTTTCTCAATGAAAATGTTCACATACTGCGGATCACCTTGGGGAAAGAAAATCACTTTTGGCGGGAATAATCCGAACAACACGAACGACAAAATCAGCAACCCGAATGTCCCCAAAAACAACCAGCGCTTGCGTCCTTCTTTCAACGAGAAGACGAGGATACGATTGTAAAAAGAGTCGAGGCGCATGAGTGGCCCATTTTGGAATTTCTTTGAAAAAGGCGCCAGGAAATATTCGTTGAGCACCATCATCAATGCCAACAGCATGAGGATATTTCCCAACCATATTACACCGCCAATTGCAGAAATTAATCCGATGACAAACAAGGTTATCGCGACTTTCCAGAGTTGCTTGCGGTTGGTTTGAACTTCGTCGACGCGCATGTATTGAAGACACATCACGGGATTGATGATCAGGGCTACAACGAGCGATGCAAACAACACCACGATAACCGTAAGTGGCAGGTATCCCATGAACTGACCCATAATGCCCGGCCACACACCAAGCGGAAGGTAAGCGACGACATTGGTGAGTGTCGAAATGATGATCGCCCACGCCACTTCTCCAACGCCGAGTTTCGCAGCCTCCATTTTCGAATGCCCCTCGGCCATGAGGCGATTGATATTTTCAACTACCACGATACTGTTATCGACGAACATACCGAGCGCCAGAATTAGCGCGAACAGTACCATCAGATTCAGTGTTACACCCATCAAACTGAGAATCGAGAAGGAGAGTAACATCGTTAACGGAATGGCAACTCCCACAAACAGTGCGTTGCGCAACCCCAACCAGAACATGATTACGAATACAACGAGCACAATACCAAAGAAGATATTGTTTTCGAGATCGTTCACCTGCATGCGCGTGAAACCCGTTTGGTCATTGGTGATGGTGAGCGTCAGGTTCGAAGGCAGGAAGTCTTTCTTCGCTTCTTCAATCGCGGCCTTGATGGCATCGCTGGCTTCGAGCAAGTTCTCTCCACCACGCTTAATAACATCGAGACTGACAACAGGATTCTTGAATTCGCGCGCATAGCTTTCTTTTTCTTTCTCAGCAAACGTGACGGTTGCCACATCGCGCAAATACACGATGTCTTGTCCTTCGTTTTTGATGATGACATTCTCGATGTCTTGCATGTCTTTGAATTCACCGCTGACTTTCACCGAGCGATTCATATCACCCAAACGAATATCTCCGGCGCTCACCGTGGTGTTCTGGCTGCGTAAGGCATCTGCGATATCATTGAAGTTCAATTGACGTGCTTCCAACGCGAAGTTGTCAATCTCTACGCGCACTTCTTTTTCAGAAAGACCTTTGATATCAACCTTGTTAATCTGCGGGATTTTCTCGAGTTCATCTTCCAATCGCTCGGCATAATCTTTCAAGTCTTCCAGCGAATAGTCACCGCTGAGGTTGATGTTCATGATAGGCATCAACTCTGTGAAATTCATTTCGAAAATGTTGGGCTCTGCCGGGAGATCTTTGGGGAAGTTGGGGTCCGACATGGCCTTGTCTGCCGCGTCTTTCACCTTACGCAACGCATCTTCAGCGGAAATGGAAAAATCAAATTCGATGTTGATGGCGCTATAGCCTTGCACCGATGACGACGTCATTTTATCGATATCGGTAATCGTGTTGATTTCCTTCTCCAACGGCCGCGTAATCAACTTCTCGATATCCTCCGGAGAATTACCGGGATATGCAGTTCCCACATAAATTGTAGGAACAACGATTTCCGGGAAACTTTCCTTCGGCACCGTGTTGTAAGTGTACACACCCCAGAAGAAAATGATGAAGGTAAGTACCATCACCACCTTGCGGTTATTGAGTGCCCAGTTGGAAAGACCGAATTGACGGTACGTGAATTCCGTGTGATTATTCTTTTGCTCCATGCTCGTGCTCTTAGATGTTGCTGATGCGGATTTCTTGTCCGTCTACAAGTTTGCGCGCTCCTTTGCTGATGACGCTTTCACCACCGCCAAGGCCGTTAAGGATTTCGGTTTGTCCTTCATAACTCTTTCCCGTAGTTACGATCACCTTTTTGGCTTTCATGTTGTCGTTGATGAATACAAACGAGCGCTCTTCAGCGTCTTTCATGATGAGTGAAGAAGGAAGCACAACGGTGCTATCAGCGGCATATTCAGCGAGACGAACGCTACCAACAAGATTCGGTTTCAGGTTCGCATTTCCTTGTGGAAGGTTCATGCGAATCTCGAACGTGCGATTTGCTTTTTTGATGGTATTACCGATGAGTGCAATATTGGTGCTGATGGTATCCAGGTTCGGGATAATGATTTCAGCGTTCTGACCTTCTTTGATAATGCCGATGTAGCTCTCGCTGATATCCGCAAGCATGTAATTATTTCCCGGATTCAGAATCGTCAAAACAGGCATTGGCGAGGCCATCGCCGCAGCTTCTCCTTCTTTCAAATAGATTTTGTCAACCGTTCCGCTAATCGGAGCTGTGATAGTGTATTGTGCGATTTGTTCTTTCACTTGCTTGATCTGCTCTTCGAAATTTTCTTTCGCACGACGCGCCTGCAACACTTGCATCTCACTTCCAATCTTCTGATCCCACAACTTCTTCAAGCGGTTGTAATTCTCTGTTTCAACAGCGAGATTGACTTCAAGCTGGCCAATCATCTGACGGGTAACAGCGTCATCGATCTGCGCTAACTTTTGTCCCGCAGTCACGCGATCACCTTCTTTCGCAAAAATCTTTTTGATGATGCCTTGTCCCATTGGATTAGGAAACACGTTGGCTTGCGCATCGGTGGTCACGTATCCCTGAACTTCAAAGTACGATTTGAAGTTCTGGCGCATCACCGGCATGACTGCAACAGCAGGCGCTTTAATACCGGTGTCGAGCAATGCGATTTGCTCTTCAACAGCAGCCAATTCTTTTGCGATGTTGCTTTGCAAGCCTTTCAACGAATCGCGCTTGGCAATAAGGCTGTCGAGGTCGGCATTACCGGTGGATGAACTGCCGCAGGCCGCGAAAATGATAGCTGTTGTAACAGCCAGGAAGAAGTATTTCATATCGAAGTTGTTGTTGTGATTCATGACGAAAAATGTTACTTGTTGAGGACCTTGTTCAGTTTGGTTTGAGCGTTCATGTAAGCGATAGCGGCGTTGATGTATGCGCTCTGAGCATTGATGACTTGTTGATTACGCTGCGTAATGTTGAAGCTATTGGACAGACCTTCTCGGTATTTGATTTGCTCTTTATCAAGAATCGATTTTGCGAGCTCGAGATTGGCTTTTGATTGTGTCATGCGCTGCTTGGAAAATGTCAACTCCGTCGTTGCAGTGTTGTATTCCAGTTGCACTGCCTCTTTAGTCATGGACACCATATCAGTCAGGCGCTGAACTTCAACTTGAGTTTTTTTGATCGTCTTCGACTTACTTCCACCACTTAGAATAGGGATATTCAGTTGCAGTCCCCAGAGTTGAATCGGGAACCACGGAAGCGAAGTGTCGAGGTAGTTGAATTCATCGCGAAGACCCTGAGTCTGCAAGTTATAGAATGCTGCGAAGTTGGGCATGAGTGCGGCTTTCTTCGACTTCACATTGAGTTGTTGCATGAGGAGTCCGTTCTCGGCTAATTGCACATCAATGCTGTTCGATGGATTGAACGCAAGGATGTCTGAGCCTTCTGTGTTCGTCAACGATTCCCATGTATCCGACAGGGTGAGTTCAGCTCTCAGCGGCATGCCGATCGTAAACTTCAACAGGTCGTTGGTAATCTTGACATACTGCTCGGTGTAAGCAATCTGAATCATGAGTTCGTTTACCGACAGCATTAGTTGATCCACATCCTGTTGCTCGCTGTAACCCGCTTTCTGCATGGATTCCGTATCGTTCAGTAGCTGTTGCAGATTCACCAGCAGCTCACGCAGGACTGTGAGATTGGCTTGCGTGGTTAATGCCGCACTGTATGCTTCCGCTGTTTTCGCTCGAAGTTCAACTTCTGATTTGGTGATGTTTTTTCGCTGTAATTCGGCATAAGCCTTTGAGGCCTGCAACCCCACCAGCCAGGTGCCGTCAAACAACAATTGTGAGGCAGATAAACCGGCAGTCATTTGATGCGGCACGCCAAATTGAACGCGCACATCCTGGCCGGGGGCACCGAAAAAATCACCGGGAACAATGGATGTCGGAAGGTTGATGAAATTCTGATACTGAACGCTGGCATTGACTTGCGGCAATCCGATTCCGAGCAATTCGTCGGATGTTAGATCTGCCGATGATTTATCATATTGAGCGCTCTTGATTTGAAAGGCGTGCTTGAGCGCATAATCCTGCGCTTGAAGGAGCGTGAGCGAAGTCGGTGTTGATTCCGTTTGCTGTGGTTGCGCAAACATCAATAGCGATGCTCCGAGCAATAGGATCGTAGCCGAAAAGGTGAGTCTTTTATTCATAACAAGCGTTACTTGCGTTTTTGTTTCATGATGGTTTCGAGTTGTTCAATGCCTTTTTCACTAGCGATACCGTGGATGTGGTATTGAAAAAGCTGTTTGTACACATCGACGGGTTTGAAGCGGTCGAATGGAAAAATGGCAGGATCCAGAAAAGCATCGATGCGCGCCAAATAGATACGCGTAATGATTTCGGCATCGAGGTCTTTGCGATACGTGCCCTCTTTCTTTCCTTTTTTGAGATTATTGAGAATACAGCCGTGCACTACTTGCGCGCGCTCGAGTTTCATGGCGTTGCCCAATTGTGGGTGGTACTTCTCCAGATCGAATTTCACGGAAGGATGAATTTTGCTTAGAATGCTAAGCACCCAATGCATGATTTCAAACATCTCTTCAATGGCACTGAGTTTTTTGGAAATGATTCCGGCAATACTCGCCTGCTCATCGGATGAGTGGCGTTCAACGACTTTGCTCAGGAGGTCTTCCTTATCCTTGAAATAGAGGTAAAGCGTTTTCTTGGAAACGCCGAGCTGACGGGCAATGTCGTCCATATTCACGCTCTTGATTCCCAAGCGCATGAAGATGGCCATGGCACCTTCAATCAGTTGTTGTTCTTTCTCGTTCGACATTTCGGGGCGCGAAAATACGCCCCCTAAACACTTCGGAAACAATTTTTGTTCAAAATCGTTTCCAAATTACTTCTTAATCCACTGGTAGTCGAGGGTGCGTTGGTTGAGATTACCGCCCAATACCTTCACCATTACCTTGTCGCCCATGTGCAACTCCGTGCGTTTGCGAAGACCGCGGATGATGTACTTATCGGGATCGAAATCATAGTGATCATCGGTGAGGTTGCGCAAAGAAACCATGCCTTCGCTCTTGGTTTCGCCCACTTCCACATAGAAGCCCCAGCTGGTGAGACCCGATACAATGCCTTCGAAGATTTTGCCTTCGTGGTCGAGCATGTATTCGACCTGTTTGTATTTGATGCTGGCGCGCTCGGCTTCGGATGCGCGTTTCTCCATGAGCGAGCTGTGTTTGCACTTGACCTCGTAGTCATTCGGATTGACGCTTGATCCGCCATCGAGGTAGTGTTGCAACAGCCGGTGCGCCATCACATCGGGATAGCGGCGAATGGGCGAAGTGAAGTGCGTGTAGTAATCGAATGCTAAGCCGAAGTGACCAATGTTGTTAGTGGAATATTCCGCCTTCGCCATGGTGCGAATAGCCATATTCTTGATGATGTCTTCTTCTGCATGGCCTTTGACCTGGCCCATCAGGTTTTTGATGAGCGCCGTTGGATTCATGTTGGCCTGTTTCGGAATCATATGACCAAGGTGTTTCATGAAGGTTTTAAGCTGCATGAGTTTACCATCGTCAGGGGAATCGTGAATGCGATAAACGAAGGTGCGCTCTTGCCCATTCGCTTTGTTTTTTCCAATAAACTCACCCACTTTTTTGTTGGCGAGCAACATGAATTCTTCAATAAGTTGGTTGGAGTCTTTCATCACCTTAATGGTAACACCAACTGGTTTACCCATTTCATCCAACTTGAACTTTACCTCTTCGGTATTAAAATCGATGGCGCCTGTTTCGAATCGTTTGGCGCGCATCTTTTTGGCGAGCTTGTCGAGGTGTGTGATTTCATCTGCGAAATCGCCTTTGCCGGTTTCGATAATCTCCTGTGCCTCTTCATATGTGAAACGACGGTCGGAGTAAATCACCGTGCGACCGAACCAGGATGACTTCAAATTGGCATCATCGTCTAATTCAAACACCGCAGAGAAGCAGAGTTTTTCTTCTTTTGGACGGAGCGAACACAGTTCATTGGAAAGTCGTTCAGGCAACATCGGAATGGTGCGGTCGACCAGGTAAACAGAGGTAGCGCGCAGGTATGCTTCTTTTTCCAACACAGTGTCCGGCCTCATGTAGTGCGATACATCGGCGATGTGCACACCGACTTCTGTGAGGCCGTTGTCGAGTTTGCGATAGGAGAGGGCGTCGTCAAAATCTTTGGCATCAAACGGATCGATAGTGAAGGTGGAAATCTTGCGGAAATCGCGGCGTTTGGCGATTTCTTCTGTGGTGATATCGGTGGCAATTTTCTCTGAATCCGCAATAACATCTTCGGGAAACTCATAGGGTAGTCCGAACTCCGCGATGATCGCGTGCATTTCCACTTGGTGTGAGCCGGGTTTGCCGAGCACTTTCGTGATGCGCCCAAATGGTTTGCGATCGGGCTTGGTCCACTCGGTTATTTCCGCGATCACTTTATCACCATGTTTGGCGCCGTTGTAAAGTTCTTTCGGAATGTAGAAGTCGACATGGATTCGTTGATCGGAAGGAATAAAGAACGCGTGGTCTTTGGCGATTTCGATGATACCGACATAGTTCTTGCGACCACGTTCAACGACGCGAACCACGCGAGCTTCCGGTCTGCGTGCTTTCGCGTTGAATTGAATTTCGACGGTATCGCCCCAGAGCGCGAAGCCGGTATTTCCCTTGGCGATTTCGATGTCATCCTGCATGCCGGGAATGCTCACAAAGCCGCGCCCAAACTTGGTGATTTGAATGACGCCTTCCAGACTGGTCTGCTCGGCAGCCAGCAATATGAATTTACCATGTTCGATTTCCTTGAGTTTGCCGTTGTCGGTTTCGGTGCGCAGTAATTCGTAAATAAGTGTGCGCACGCCAGCATCCTTAATGCCTAATTCAGCAGCCACTTGTTTGTGGTTGAGGGGCTTTTTCGGATGGCGTTGAAATATTTCGAGAATCTCGCGGCGCAGGTCTTTTTTGAAATCGCCTGCTTTGCGTTTTTGTTTTTTCAAGAGAAGAATTCGTTTGGTGCGAATGTAGAAGTTTATGCAGGTTGTGAGCGCTGAGGGAAGTTATGTTTTGAACATGAGTACTGAATACTGAGTACTGAGTACTGAGTACTGAGTACTGAATACTGAGTATTGAGTACCGAACGGAAATACCTTAGCAAACAGTCTTCACTTTCGGTCCCCATTATCCAGTCCCCATTATCCAGTCCCCAGTCCCTAGTCCCCGAAATTCACCCCTGCGAGTTCGCGCGAGATTTGTAAAATACCTTTCCGGATACGTTGCAATTGGTTGACGGACGGGTTCTTTTTACCGCGTATGTATTGTGAAAGCAGTGCCGAACTCATGCCGATGCGTTGGGCGAGGATGCGGGCATTTAGAATTTTATAGTGAACGAAAAACGTTTGGAAGTCAATGTGAAGTGTATGTCGAAATTCAGTTTCTTCATCGGCGGGCAGAGCGAAATAAAGAGCAGCCGCCTCGTTCAACTGCGGCATGAGCGATTCCAAATCGAGCGCAGTGGAGTAGATAGGGTATTTATCCGAATAGGCCGAAAACCCGGTCTTCGTTTCTTCCAAACGCCAGGTGATGCGTGAGGGAATGGTGATTTTTTTGGGGGGCGTTTTCTTTTTGTTCATAGTCTATTATTCTATCAGTCCGGCCTGTTTCATTATCTTTAATTGTAATCCCTTTCCCAGTTCAGCGCTGCCATGATCAGGAAAAATGATAACACCATCGCGGTTGTTGTGTACCAACTTCACATGAGACCCTCGCCTCGACACTTCTACCCATCCGGCTCGTTTCAGTTTTCGAAGCAACTCTGAACATTTCATTCGAAATACGATTTCAAAGGTAAATAATAATTAACCAATTGTTGCGAACTCATCCACAATACTTGGTGGTTGAAAGTTGTATAAGGCTGAAGTGAGGTATGTAGGCATAACAAGGAATTTATTCCCCCATCTTGGAATAAATGAGTTGGACTAATAACCAATTCCACGTATAGCTTGAAATTTAAAAATGGTATTGGCATATCATTCTTATAAGTTGTCAAAGCATTCAATGTGCGAGCGTACAGTACCGAACGGACATACCTTCACAAGTAGTCTTCACTTTCGGTACCCAGTGCCCAGTACCCAGTATCTAGTCCCCAGTATCCAGTCCCCGCGAAGCACGTGTATTTTTGCCCCATGGCTTCCAATCCGAATAAAGTGATGCTGGGCTTGCGCTTGCCCACCGATCCGCGTTGGGTAAACATCGTGGAGAAGGACATTGAAGAGATTCTGACCGATCACGCTTACTGTGAACAGAAGGCCGCGAGCAACGCTATCAGTTGTATTGTAAAATACCCGGAGTACAGCGATGTGGTGGACGAGATGGTGCGCATTTGTAATGAGGAGATGACGCACTTCGGCATGGTCCACGAAGAGCTGAAGAAGCGTGGATTGAAACTCGGACGCGAACGCAAAGATCCATACGTACACGACTTGATGGACTTTATTATGAAAGGTGGAAGTCGCGAAGAACAGTTTGTCGACCGCATGTTGTTCGCTGCCATGATTGAAGCCCGCAGTTGTGAGCGCTTCCGATTGCTCAGCGAAGAAATCAGTGATATCGACTTGCGCGAATTCTATCGTTCTCTGATGGAAAGCGAAGCAGAACACTACGCTACCTTCATTGGCTTTGCCAGGAAATACGCCGGCACCATTGATGTCGACACACGTTGGAAAGAATTCCTCGACTTCGAAGCCACGTTGATGGGGAAGTATGGGAAAGGGCAGACGATGCACGGTTAGTGTGGGTACTGGGTACTGATTACTGGGTACTAAGTAAAGGGTTATAGGTCACCAAGGTCTCCAGTCCCCAGTCCTCAGTACCTATTACTCAGTCCCCAAAATCGCTTTCATCACATAGTCATCCATCACAAACCCGTTGCCAATATCCAACACGAGTTCACGGTCGATGGTGAAGCCCTGTTTCGTGTAAAAGTGTTGTGCTACGTTCTTCTTGTTAACCTGTAATTCGATGGCTTTTCCTCCGAGTGCTGATGCCCGTTTTTTTACTTCATCCAGCAGCGCTTTTCCAATACCCTTGCTTTGCCATTCGGTGAACACATAGAGTTTGTGTAATTTGAACAGGGACTGCTCGATTTCAGCAAACGACGCAAAACCGCGAACGATGCCATTGATTTCACAAACTAAGAAAACGCAATCTTCTTCTGTTACTTGTTTTTCCAACGATTCATCGCTATACATCCGCTCGAGCATGTATGTGATTTGTTCGGCAGTAATCATCTCACGATAAGCAATCGGCCACACCTCATACACCACGGCGCGAATGGCCGCGAAGTCCGTTGATGATGCGATACGGATGTTGCCTTGTTGTGTTGGTGTTGTCATGTGTGTCTGTTGCTGCAGAGGTTGGTTCTCTTGGCGTGGGTCGACGCACTCAGTGCGTCGTTACCGCGGCTTCTCGCGAAGGGCGTCCTTCGCCCTTCGCCCTTCACCCTTCACCCTTCGCCCTTCGCCCTTCACCCTTCGCCCTTCGCCTTTCACCCCTACTCATGCAGTTCTATCCTAAACGTCGTCCCTTTGCCGGCTTCACTCCATTTCACATAGATTCGCCCGTCGTGATATTGTTTGATGATGCGTTTCACCAGCGATAGACCGAGGCCCCAGCCGCGTTTTTTGGTGGTAAAGCCCGGCTCGAAAACAGTCTTCCATTGGCGCTTGGGAATCCCTTTGCCGCTGTCAGTAATGTCAATGCACACGCGATTGTTTTCTCGCAAGATGTCAAGTTTGAGTGTACCCACGCCGTCCATAGCATCAATCGCGTTCTTCACGATGTTTTCAATCACCCAGCTGAAGAGTGGTTTGTTGAGATGGGTAGTGATCGTTTCATCAATGGAAGTAACAGTGATGACTACCTTCTTACTTACGCGACTGTCGAGGTAGGCAATCATTTCTTTAACTGTCTCCGTGATGTTGACTTCCTTCAACTCAGGCACGGAGCCGATCTTCGAGAAGCGATCGGTAATGGTGTTGAGTCGGTCAATGTCTTTATTGAGCTCGTCCAGCGAGGATTTGTCAACGCCTTGCGTTTCCAGCAATGCACTCCACGCCATAAGTGATGAAAGCGGCGTGCCCAGCTGATGTGCGGTTTCTTTAGCCATTCCCACCCAAACCTGATTTTGCTCGGCCTTGCGGAACGTGGAGAAGATGAGATAGGAAGAAAGCAGGAATACTCCGATAAGAATGAGTTGCAGAACGGGGAATAATTGAAGCTGTTTGAGCACTGCTGAATCTTCGTAGAAGATGTACTGCTTGCCTTGTCCGGGAAGAAGCACTTCGATGGGAGCGTTGACCAAACGCATTTCGTCCAACTTGGTGCGAATGGCTTCCGGAGAATCCATGGCAAGCGTGTCGATGTTACCTTTTTTCAGGATGACCGTTTGCGAGCTATCGGTGACCACTACAGGTACCGATGCGGAGTTAATCACTGTTTCAGAGATAAAGGAGTTGATGAGGTCGTTCATCGTTCCCTGCAACTGCGTGAACAGCCGGCTATCATCATAGTAGATTTTTTGCCCGACTTCTGCCAGCACGATCGGATCGTTTTTCGATTTCGCTGCTGCGAGCAGTGAATCGACATAGCTTTTATCATCGGGCAAGCTCTCGAGGTTAGCACTGGCGGTAAGCACGCCCTTATCATCATATATGAGGACCGGTATGGTTGTGTTATTCGAAATGAAATCGAGGATGAACGTGAAGTCCATATTCTCGGGTGGATCATTAATGATATAATAGGCGTTTCCCAACAGATCGACGCGCTTGCGTTCCTCTGTTTTCAATTCTTCAAAAAGTTCTTGGGTAAAAACGACGAGCTCTGCACGACGTTTAATGGCTTCACTCCACAGCTCGACTTTTTGTCGTTCCTCTGCGCGGATCCGCTCGGCGATATGATTACTGTACCACAGCGTGATAGCCACGATCACTGTTGCCAGTGCCAGAAGGAATATTTTCCAGCGTTGCTTGGTGCTGTAGAGATTCATCTTGAGTGACTAGTTACTAGTTGCTAGTGAATAGTGAATAGTGAATGGTGAATGGTGACTAGTGGGGCGAAAGTACGCCTTTTGACATCGACCTGCTTTTCAGAGCATGCCCTCCACAAGAAGCCACGGTCCCGGACGCGCTGCTGCGCGTCCCACCCTCAGCAAGAAAATAACCACAAGCTTCTGAAAAGCAGCGCCTTACGCTTTTCGCGGCGAGTTTGCCATGGAAAATCTTCATCTCTTTGTTGAAAAGTACTTGCAGTTTCGAAAAAGAGCGCTATTTTCGCACCCCGTTTTTCAGGAAAGAAAAGCGCTAGTTATCAAAGGCAATGGATACTTTAAGTTACAAAAC